>NZ_JBHUYJ010000018.1:21366-40278 GCF_042668715.1 Streptomyces sp. NPDC057271 | reverse complement strand
GGAGCGGAGCGCGGCCGCCGAGGCGGGGCCCCGTACGCCGTTCGCGCTGCCCCCGGCCGACGTGGACCGCGCCCCGGAGGCGGGGAGCGAGGAGCCGCAGGCCGTCCTCGCGCCGCAGGCGGCACAGCCCCAGCCGACGCCCATGCCCATGGCGACGCCGATGCCCATGGCCATGCCCATGCCGGCGCCGATGCCCATGCCGGCGCCGATGCCCGTCACCGACGAGGGTCAGCACGACGCCGTACGGTCCGTGCCGGACGCCGACCACACGCCGCCGCAGCCGCACCCCCTGCCCGAGCCGACCGGGCGCCGACGGAACACGAGCGGGCCGCAGGAGACGCGGAGCGGCACCGGCACCGGATCCCTGCCGTTGCCGCCCGAGATCCCCGCGCCCGCGCCGTCCCCGGCCGCCACCGCCAGCGCGCCCGCCGCCGCCCCCACAGGGGCCGCGCCGAAGGAACCGAAGGACGGGACGCAGGGGGGGCGGGCGTTCAGCGTGCGGACGCTCGGGCAGGGCGTGCCCTTCGCCCAGCAGATCGCCGCGCAGCAGAACGGGCAGGCCCCGCCGCCCGCCGGCGGCAACGGCTCCGGGCGGCGGCGCAAGCTCGCCACCCCGCCCGAGGGCGACCGGCCCGCTCCCGCCGCCGTGACGGCGGCGGCGACGGTCCCGGCCGAGCCCGCGGCCAAGCCGCACCCGCAGCCCAAGCTGGCCCCCGCGGCTCCCGAAGGCCGCTCGTACGCCATAGGAGCGCCCGCCGAGGGCGCCGACGAGGGCCCGGAGCCGCTCGACGGACCCGGCGGCGCGGTCGAGGTCGCCCACCAGCCCGTGCCGCGGCCCCTCGACGACGAGCTGCCCCCGGAGCCCCTGGACAACCCGCGCAGGCTGCTCGTCTGGCCCGCGCCGGACGTCTCCACCCAGCAGGCGCTGAGCGACCGCGGCTACCGGCCGGTGATCGTCCACTCCCGCGAGGAGGTCGACGCCCAGATCGCCGCCTTCCCGGCCGCGCTCTTCGTCGACCCGCTGACCGGGCCCATCACCCGTACCGCGCTCCAGTCGCTCCGCCAGGCGGCCGTCGCCGCCGAGGTGCCCGTCCTGCTGGCGGCCGGTCTCGGGCAGGCCACCCGGGAGGCGGCGTACGGTGCCGATCCCGCCGTACTCCTCAAGGCGCTGGCGCCCCGCGACAGCGAGCAGCACCCGTCGCGCGTGCTGCTCATCGAGGAGAACGAGCACATCGCGCAGGCGCTCGCCGCGACCCTGGAGCGGCGCGGAATGCAGGTGGCGCGGGCCTCGGCCGACACCGAAGCGGTCACGCTGGCCACGCAGATCCGGCCGAACCTCGTGGTGATGGACCTGATGCAGGTACGCCGCCGACGCGCCGGGATCATCGACTGGCTGCGCGCGAACGGGCAGTTGAACCGCACCCCGCTCGTCGTCTACACCTCGGCCGACCTCGACGAGGCCGAGCTGCCGACGCTGTCGTCCGGCGAGACGGTCCTCTTCCTGGCGGAGCGTTCGAACAGCAACGAGGTGCAGGCCCGGATCGTCGACCTGCTCGCGAAGATAGGGACCAACTGAGGTCCGTACCGACGGAGAAGGAGGGGGAGCGGTGCAGGTGCACCGCTCCCCCTCCTTCCGTTCACTCCGTTCGTTCCGTCTCCGCGCGGGCTACAGCTGGGTGACGTCCAGCTCCCCCTCCGCGTACTGCCTGCGGATCACCTTCTTGTCGAACTTGCCCACGCTCGTCTTCGGCACCGCCGGCACGATCGCCCAGCGCTCCGGGAGCTGCCACTTGGCGATCCCGCCCTCGGTGGCGAGGAAGTCCTTCAGCGACTCGTAGTCCGCCGTGGCGCCGTCCTTCAGGACGACGGTCGCGAGCGGCCGCTCGCCCCACTTCTCGTCCGGTACGGCGACGACGGCGGCCTCGGCGACCTCCGGGTGCGCCATGATGGCGTTCTCCAGCTCGACGCTCGAAATCCACTCGCCGCCGGACTTGATGACGTCCTTGGCGCGGTCGGTGAGGGTGAGGTAGCCGTCCGGGCTGATGACGCCGACGTCGCCCGTCTTCAGCCAGCCGTCCTCGCTGAACTTGTCGGCGGGGCGGACCGGTTCGCCGTCGACCCCGCCGAAGTACGAGCCCGCGATCCAGGTGCCGCGCACCTCCAGCTCACCTGCCGACTCGCCGTCCCAGGGCAGGAGTTCGCCGCCGGGGCCGACGAGGCGGCCCTCGACGCCGGCCGGGAAGCGGCCCTGCGTGACGCGGTACGACCACTCCTCCTCGGCGGTCAGCCCGGCCGGCGGGTGGGCCATGGTGCCGAGCGGGGAGGTCTCCGTCATGCCCCAGGCGTGGCAGAGGCGGACGCCGAGCCGGTCGTACGCCTCCATGAGCGAGGGCGGACAGGCCGCGCCGCCGATGGTGACCTGCTTCATGGAGGAGAGGTCGCGGGGGTTGGCGGTGACCTCGGCGAGCAGGCCCTGCCAGATGGTGGGGACGGCCGCGGCGTGGGAGGGCTTCTCGCGCTCGATCATCTCGGCGAGCGGGGCGGGCTGGAGGAAACGGTCCGGCATCAGCATGTTGATGCCGGTCATGAACGTGGCGTGCGGCAGGCCCCAGGCGTTGACATGGAACTGCGGAACCACGACGAGGGTCGTGTCCGCGGCCGTCAGACCCATCGACTCGGCCATGTTGACCTGCATGGAGTGCAGGTAGATCGAACGGTGGGAGTAGACGACGCCCTTGGGGTCGCCCGTGGTGCCGGAGGTGTAGCACATGGCGGCGGCCGCACGCTCGTCCAGCTCGGGCCAGTCGAAGGTGGTGGGGCGGCCCGCGATCAGCTCCTCGTAGTCGTGCACCCGGGGCGCCACCCCGTCCAGCGCCGAACGGTCGCCGGGGCCCGCGACCACGATGTGCTCGATGGTCGGCAGGTGGGGGAGCAGCGGCACGAGGAGGGGAAGCAGCGAACCGTTGACGATGACCACCCGGTCGTCGGCGTGGTTCACGATGAACGCCAGCTGCTCGGGGGGAAGGCGCAGGTTGAGGGTGTGCAGGACCGCGCCCATGGAGGGGATCGCGAAGTACGCCTCGACGTGCTGCGCGTTGTTCCACATGAGTGTCGCGACCCGCTGGTCGCCGGTGACTCCGAGCTCGTCGCGCAGGGCGTTCGCCAGCTGGGTCGCGCGGGCGCCCGTCTCCGCGAAGGTCTGGCGGTGCGGCTCGGGCTCCCCGGTCCAGGTGGTGATCAGGGACTTCCCGTGGATCGTCATCCCGTGGTTCAGGATGCGGGTCACGGTCAGCTGTACGTCCTGCATGGTGCTCAGCACGGCGTCCTCCCGGTGGGCGCTACGTGGCAGTAAGGGTGTGGAGATTCTGCGCACGTACCACGCGGTATGTCACTACCCGGGAGTACGGGAATTGCCAGTGATCGCTGGCAGAGGAGGCGGAGGTGCGGGCGGTCAGCGTACGGGGGAGAGCTCAGGGTCCTCGCGGAGCTTGCCGAGCGCACGCGACACCGCACTCTTGACCGTACCGATCGAGACACCCAGCACCTCGGCCGTCTGCGCCTCGCTGAGGTCCTCGTAGTACCGCAGCACGACCATCGCCCGCTGGCGGTCCGGGAGCTTCATCACCGCGCGCCACATCGCGTCGTGCAGCGCCTGCCGCTCGGCCGGGTCCGGCTCGGGCAGCCCGGCCGGCTCCGGAAGCTCCTCGCACGCGAACTCGTCGACCTTGCGCTTGCGCCACTGGGACGTACGGGTGTTCAGCAGCGCGCGCCGCACATAGCCGTCCAGGGCGCGGTGGTCCTCGATCCGCTCCCAGGCGACGAACGTCTTGGCCAGCGCGGTCTGCAGCAGGTCCTCGGCGTCCGCCGGGTTCGCGGTCAGCGAGCGCGCGGTGCGCAGCAGGACGGGGCCGCGGGCCCGTACGTAGGACGAGAACGACGGGTAGCCGGCGGCCGTGGAGGCGCCGACACAGACGGGGCCGGAAGGTGGCGGAGTCATGACTCCACGCTAGGAGCGGGTACGTGGGCGGCGGATCGGCCCCAGGTCCCGAACCGCACTCCCCCTCAGGTTGTAGGGGTGGGGACGGCTGGACCTCCTGAAGGTGGAGGTGGGACGGGCCTGGAGTCAGGGTCGGGCCCGGCCGGCGCCTCAGCCGTCCGCGCCCAGGATCAGACCGGACGTGGGGACTCCGGTGCCCGCCGTGACCAGCGTCCTGGCCACGCCGGACACCTGGTTCACGGACGTGCCCCGCACCTGCCGTACGGCCTCCGCGATCCCGTTCATCCCGTGCAGATACGCCTCCCCCAACTGGCCTCCGTGGGTGTTGACCGGCAGCGCGTCCGCCGCCACGAAGTCGGCCGCCTCCCCGGGGCCGCAGAACCCGAACTCCTCCAGCTGCATGAGGACGAACGGGGTGAAGTGGTCATACAGGATGGAGACGTCGATGTCCCCGGGGGCGAGCCCGGACGTCTGCCAGAGCTGTCTCGCCACCACGCCCATCTCGGGCAGGCCGGTCAGGTCGTCGCGGTAGAAGCTGGTCATCGCCTCCTGGGCGCGTCCGGCTCCCTGGGCCGCGGCGACGATCACCGCGGGCGGACGGCGCAGGTCGCGGGCGCGCTCGGCGGAGGTGACGACGATCGCCTGCCCGCCGTCGGTCTCCTGGCAGCAGTCGAGGAGCCGGAGGGGCTCCACGATCCAGCGCGAGGCGGCGTGGTCGGCGAGCGTGATCGGTGCGCCGTGGAAGTACGCGGCGGGGTTGGTGGCCGCGTACCGGCGGTCGGTGACGGCGACATGGCCGAAGGCGTCCGGGGTCAGCCCGTACGTGTGCAGATACCGCTGGGCGATCATGGCTACCCAGGAGGCCGGGGTGAGCAGCCCGAACGGCAGCTGCCAGCCGAGCGCGGCGCCCTCGGCGGAGGGCTCGCGCCGCTGGACGCCCGAGCCGAAGCGGCGCCCGGAGCGTTCGTTGAACGCCCGGTAGCAGACGACGACGTCGGCGACGCCGGCCGCCACGGCGAGCGCCGCCTGCTGGACGGTGGCGCAGGCGGCCCCGCCCCCGTAATGGACGCGGGAGAAGAACGACAGCTCGCCGATGCCGGCCGCCTGGGCGACGGTGATCTCCGGGCTCGTGTCCATGGTGAAGGTGACCATGCCGTCGACATCGGCGGGGGTCAGCCCGGCGTCGTCGAGCGCCGCGTGCACCGCCTCCACGGCGAGCTTGAGCTCGCTGCGGCCGGAGTCCTTGGAGAACTCGGTCGCCCCGATCCCGGCGATGGCGGCACGCCCGCCGAGCCGATCGGCCTTCGTGATGCTCATGCTCCCGCCTCCCCTGCCCCGGGGGCCGGCGCTGGGTCAGGGTCTGCGCCCGCGTCCGGCGCTGGTGCCGCGTCCGGGTCCAGGTCCGGCGCAGGTTCCGGGTCCGGGGCCGGGTCCGGGGCCGGCGCAGGTTCCGGGTCCGGCGCTGGTGCCGCGCCCGGGTCCGGCGCTGGTGCCGCGCCCGGGTTCGGGTCCGGGTCCGGGAGGGTCACGGTCACCGTGCCCGTCACGTGGTGGCCGAGCCCGTTGGCGCCGACCACCCGTACCCGGGCCGTGGCGCCGTCGATCTCCGTGACCGTGCCCGTCAACGTCATCGTGTCCCCGGGGTAGTTGGGCGCGCCGAGCCGTATCGCCACCTTGCGCAGGACCGCCCCCGGACCCAGCCGGTCGGTGATGTACCGCCCCACCAGGCCGTTCGTCGTCAGGATGTTCATGAAGACGTCGGGGGAGCCCTTCGACCTCGCCGACTCCGCGTCGTGGTGCACGTCCTGGTAGTCCCGGGAGGCGACGGCCCCGGCGACGATCAGGGTGCGGGTGATCGGGATCTCCAGCGGCGCGAGCGTGTCCCCGGCCTTCATGAGCGCTCTCCGTTCGCGATCAGGTCGCCCAGCTCGGCGAGAAGTTCGGTGCCGCAGCCGAGGTACGCGTCGAGCTGTCTGCCCCAGAGGAAGTGGCGGTGGACGGGATGGTCGAGGTCCGCCCCCATGCCGCCGTGCAGATGCTGGCCCGCGTGGACGACGCGCTTTCCCGCCTCCGACGCCCACCAGGCGGCGGTCAGCGCGTGCTCGGCGGCCGGCAGCCCCTCGTCGAGGCGCCAGGCCGCCTCGTAGGCGGTCACCCGGATCGCCTCGGTGTCCATATGGGCGTCGGCGGCCCGGAGCTGGACGGCCTGGTGGGTGGAGAGCGGACGGCCGAACTGCTCCCGTACCGAGGTGTACGCGACGGCCCGGGCCAGCGAGCCGGCACAGACCCCCGCCTGTAGCCCGGCGAACACGATCCGGGCCGTGGCCAGCACGTCCGCGAGCGCGCCCGGGTCCCCGATCCGCTCACCCCGCGCGCCGTCGAGGACGAGCCGGCCGGCGGCCCAGGGCGCGGTGAGCTCCACCGTCACCACGGAGGCTTCCCTCCTGGGCACGAGCCGGAGCGCTCCGTCCTGGTCCGGTACGAGGACGTGTGTGGCGTCCCTGAGCCAGGGCACCCACTCCACCGCCCCCGTCAGGCGGCCGTCCCCCTCGGCCCGCACATGTCCGGCGGGCGGGAAGGCCCCGGTCACCACGCTCGTACCGGCACGGAGCCCGGGCAGCAGCCGCTCGCGCTGCTCCTCCGTGCCGTGCCGGGCGACGGCGAGGAGGCCGAACACCCCGCTCGCCGCGAGAGGCACCTGCGCCGTCGTACGCCCCTGCTCCTCCGCGAGCAGCACCAGACCGAGCAGCCCGATCTCCTCGACCGCTCCGGGCAGCCCGGCCGCGCACAGGGCCTTCCACAGCTCGGCGTCCGTGCCCGTGCCCGCCGCCGCGAGCCGCTCGTGCGTGGCGAGGTCACCGAAGATCCGCGCCGCCAGCTCCTGGGCCGCGACCTGCTCCTCCGTGGGTGTGAAGTCCATGTCAGCCCTCCCCGCCGTCCTGCGCCCGGAAGACGGGCAGCTCCAGCTCGTCGTCCACGCGGAGGAACTCCAGCCGGACCGGCATCCCGATCCGGACCTTGTCGTACGGCACCCCGACCACGTTGCTGATCATCCGTACTCCTTCGGCCAGTTCGATCAGACCGACCGCGTAAGGGGGATCGAAGGCGGGGAAGGGCGGGTGGTGCATCACCACGTACGAGAAGACGGTCCCCTCGCCGCTCGCCTCGACGGTGTCCCACTCCGGCGAACCGCACGCGTTGCACCCGGGCAGCCAGGGGAGGCGGAGGGCCGCGCAGCCCCCGCAGCGCTGGATGAGCAGCCGGTGCGCGGCGACGCCCTCCCAGAAGCCGGCGTTGTCCCGGTTGACCACCGGCCGGGGCCGCTTGGCGGAGGGCTCGCCGCTCGCCTTCGGCCGCGGTGCCGCCGGCGCGTACTTGAGGATGCGGAAGCGGTGGGTGCCCGCGAGTTCGCCGCCGGCGCGGATGTCCATCCGGGTGGTGACGAAGTGCCCCGTCCCGAGCTTGGTGCTCTTGCGCGCCGACACCGACTCGATCACGGCGTCGAACGTGATCGCGTCGCCCGGTCGCAACGGCCGCGGGTACTCCTGCTCGCAGTCGGTGGCGACCACGGAGGTGAACCCGGCCTCGTCCAGGAGCGTGAGCAGCTCGTCGTACGCCCCCGACCGGTCGGTGTGGCCGGAGAGCCCGCCCATCGTCCACGCCTGGAGCATGGTGGGCGGCGCGACGGCGTCCGGCCCCCGGTACGCCGGGTCGGTGTCCCCCATGGCCTCGCACCAGTGCCTGATCATCGGCTCGTTGACCAGGTCCTTGCCGACGCCCGCGGTGGCGGCGGGCTGTCCTTCGTACCCCTTCAGCCGCTCGTACAGACCGTCCGTCATCGCCGCCCCCTCCCCTTCATGCCGAGCCGCATCGTCGCGACGATCTCGCGCTGCACCTCGCTCACCCCGCCCCCGAAGGTGTTGATCTGCGCGGCGCGGTTCATCCGCTCGAGCTCACCGCCGTCGAACTCCCCCGGCGACCCCGCTCGCACGAGACCCGCTCCGCCCGCGATCTCCTGACATATCCGGTACACCTCCACCGCCGATTCGGTGCCCGCGAACTTCACGCCGCTGGCGTCTCCCGGGGCCAGGCGGCCCGCCCCCACATCCCCCACCAGACGCCAGTTGAGCAGGCGCGTCGCCGCCAGCCGGGCATGTGCCTCGGCGGCCCGAATCCGTATCCACGGCTCGTCGATGCGGCGGCGCCCCGTCACCGGATCGGGCGTGCGGGCCCGGCGGAGGGCCGCTTCGTAGAAGTCCTCGGCCTGCATGCCGATGGCGGCGAGGGCGACGCGTTCGTGGTTGAGCTGGTTGGTGATCAGCCCCCAGCCGCCGTTCTCCTCCCCGACGAGGTTCCCGGCGGGGACACGGAGGGAGTCGTAGTACGTCGCGGTCGTCGTCAGCCCTCCGACCGTCTCGATCGGTGTCCACGAGAATCCGGGGGCGTCCGTGGGGACGAGCACGATGGAGATGCCGCGGTGCTTGGGTGCCTCGGGGTCGGTGCGGCAGGCGAGCCAGATCCAGTCGGCGTTCTGGGCGTTCGAGGTGAAGATCTTCTGCCCGTCGATCAGCCAGGAGCCCCCGTCGCGTACCGCCTTCGTACGGAGCGAGGCCAGGTCGGTGCCGGCCTCAGGTTCGCTGTAGCCGATGGCGAAGACGGTCTCGCCGCGCAGGATCCGGGGGAGGAAGTACGCCTTCTGCTCGTCGGTCCCGTACTTCATCAGGGTCGGGCCGACCGTGTTGAGCGTGACCATCGAGACGGGGGCACCGGCCCGGTAGGCCTCGTCGAAGAAGACGAACTGCTCGTCGGGGCCGCGGCCCTGTCCGCCGTACTCGGGCGGCCAGCCGAGCCCCAGCATCCCGTCGGCGCCGATGCGACGGAGCAGCGCGCGCTGCGCTGCGCTGTCGGTCGCGGGCGGCGGACCGTCGGGCATCACGTCGCGGAAGTACGCGCGGAGTTCGGCACGCAGCCGCAGCTGCCGCTCGGTCGGGGCGAGGTGCACGGCGACGGCCTCCCGGGGGACGACTATGGTTTCTGACTGTCTGTCAGATGCGGGAGCCGTGTCAAGGTCACGGACGCGGCGGGGCCCGCCGGTCACACGGGAGGCGGGCCCGACGGACACGGCACACGGGGGGGCGTTGCCCCGCAGGCACACGGGTGGAGTCGCCCGGCAGGCACACGGGTGGAGTCGCCCGGCAGGCACACGGAAGGCGGGCCTCGCGGCACCGCACGGGGCGCCGCCCGGCGGACACGGCACACAGCACACGGGGAGGGCGCCCGGTGGACACGAGCCACCCCGCCCGGCATCCATGGCAAGCACCCCGGGAACGCGCGGCGGCCCGTGCGCCGGCGCCGAAGCGCCGCCGCACGGGCCACTGTTCACCCCGCGGTGATTCCCCCGTCGGGCCGGACCCCAGCTGACGGCTAGAACCACCAGGGGTAGAAGTTGACCGTCGCGTTCGACTGGTCGACGGCGGTGAGCCCGGAGCCGTTCACGCTCGCGGTGTTGCTCTGGTTGGAGGCACCGGAGCCGGTGGCCACCTGCTGCGTGGTCGTCGAGTTGCCGAAGTTGTCGCCGCCCACGCCGCTGCCGATGACGGAGGCGACGCTCGTGTTCGATCCGTCGTCCGCGAATCCGCCGTTGTCGGCCTGCGCGACGCCGGTGAAGAGAGCGGCGGTCAAGGGCAGCGCGGCGGCAGCGGCGAGAACGCGGGCGGTACGGATGCTTGCCATGTCTTTTCCTCCGTGAGCTGAGCTGAAGCTGTCGTGCCGAAGCACTGAAGTGCGTCTGTTTCCCAGGCAGTTGGCCGACCGCCTCGGTCGTTGTGCTCGACGTCGCGACTCCAGAGTTGCCCACACAATCCCCGGCGAACCACCCCTCAGTGATCGATTCCCCCTCAAGCGTGAGGACAAGTCGATAAACCCCCTTCACCCACCCGAATGCGCAGCTCACGGGGGTGGGGCCGGATCTCGCCACCGAAACCGCACCCCCACAACAGGGGAAGCGTTCCGGCAGATTTTCAGCCAATCCCCCCTCTTTCCTTTTTCGAACGGGTGTACGAAACTGAGTCCATGGCCACCTCCGACCGGCGCTCCGCCACCCTGGCCCTGGCCCACGCACTGTCTGCGGCAGAGCGCGGGCTCCCCGTCATCCCCCTGTCGCCCTCCAAGCTCCCCGCCCTGCGCTCACCCCACCGGCACGAACCGCATCCCGTCGTCTGCCACGGCGAATGCGGCCGCCCCGGGCACGGTGTGCACGACGCGACCAGCGACCCCGCGACCGTACGGGCGCTCTTCGCCGCCGCCCCCTGGGCCACCGGCTACGGCATCGCCTGTGGGCGCCCGCCGCACCACCTCATCGGCGTCGACCTCGACGTCCTCCACGGCGACGCCGCCACGACGGCCACGACCGAGCTGCGTCACCTCGCGCTCCAGCACCTGTTCACGCTGCCGCCCACGGTCACCGTCCTCACCCCGTCCGGCGGCCGCCACCTGTGGCTGACCGGCCCGCCGGACGTCGTCGTCCCCAACTCGGCGAGCCGCCTCGCCCCCGGCATCGACATCCGCGGCGCCGGCGGCTACCTGGTGGGACCGGGCTCGGTCACCGCCAAGGGCGCGTACCGGCTCGCACCGGGCAGCGAGCAGCTCGATCCCGCTCCTTGCCCGCGCGCCCTCCTCGACCTGATCGCGCCCCCCACACCGCCCTCGCGCCCCCCTCACAACTCGACGAGCCCACGCCACGGCCGCGGCCTGGTCCACTTCGTCCGCACCGCACAGGAGGGCCAGCGCAACACGCGCCTGTTCTGGGCGGCCTGCCGGGCGTACGAGAACGGCCTCGGCGACTCCCTCGCCGACGCCCTCACCAAGGCGGCGGTCCACACGGGCCTGACCGAACACGAGGCCCGCACGACGATCCTCTCGGCGGCCCGCCTCACCCGGGACGCCCACCCGACAGAACACCCGAGCGCCGCCCCCTGACGGAGCGCCACGCGCCCACGACAAAGGGGCATCCCGAAACCGGGGTGCCCCGCTCGTCGGCTGGAGAAGGGACACGGATACGGTCCCTCCACGCGACGCGCCCGAAAGCCTGTGCGCGTCACGACAGGGAGGGAATGCATGCGCACATCACTGCTTCGGCGCCTGGCCTCGGCGGCCGGAGCGCTGGGGCTCGCCTCGCTCGGACTGCTCGGCACGGGCGCGACGCCCGCGCGGGCCGCGATCAGCGACTGTCCTTCGGGGTACTTCTGCGCCTGGCAGAGGGACGACAACGGCACCGGCCCGATGTTCAAGACGAACACGAGCAAGGCGACGCTGGGTACCTGGGACAACAAGTTCCGCACGGTGATCAACCGCACGTCCATGATCGCCTGCCTCTATGACGACGCGAACTACGGTCGCACAGGGGGCTACCAAACCTTCGACCCCCGGCAGCAGTACGCCACGGGCGGGTACCTGGGCGACCCCAGCTCGCTGAAGTTCGTCCGCACCGTGCGGGAGTGTGAGGCGCCCGCCTACCCCTACTGGAACGCGACGACCGCCCCCAGGCTGTCCGGCTTCGGCGACATGAACGCCGACCGGAAGGCCGATGTCCTGGTCCGCGACGCCGCCGGGCGCCTGTGGTTCCTGCCCGGCGACAACACCGGTCGCCTGGTCGGCTCCGGTGGCTGGAACAGCTTCAACGCTCTCCTCCGGCACGGTGACTTCAGTCGTGACGGCCGGGAGGACGTGATCGCCCGCGAGACCTCCACCGGCAGACTCTGGCTCTACCCCGGCACCGGAAGCGGCGGCCTCGGCGCGCGCAAGCTGGTCGGCAGCGGCGGCTGGAACGGCATGAACGCACTGGTGGGCGTCGGTGACATGAACAGCGACGGCCGGGCCGACCTCTACGCCCGCGAGGCGTCGACCGGCAAGCTCTGGCTCTACCCCGGCAGGGCCGGCTCCCTCGGTGGCCGGGTCCTGGTCGGCAGTGGCGGCTGGAACTCCATGGTGTCCCTCATCGCCGTAGGGGACTCGTCCGGCGACAGCCGTCCCGACCTTCTCGCCCTCGACCGCGCCTTCTTGTACCGGTACATGGGCACTGGCACGGGCGGGCTGCGGACGGGCGAGAGAACCGATCTGTGGTGGGGCCTGGAAGGTGCCAGCGTCTTCTGACGCCCACTGGAGACGGCCCCTGACCACAACTTTGGCCAGGGGCCGTTCCACTTGGCGGTGGGGGTGGGATTTGAACCCACGGTGACTCGCGCCACGACGGTTTTCAAGAGGGTGCTACGGGAAGCCTGGCGTACGTGTCTGACCTGGTCGTTCCGTACGATCCGGGCCCCGCGCCGCCACCGGCGGTCCACACCTGGTCCACTGGGTCGGCTCAGCTCCCTGCTTGCCACTCGGGCCCGACAACCGACCTCTTGATCCGTAGGATCGGGCAGGCTGTGGGGCGGGGGCTCCGCCCTCCTCCCAACTGACCGCTGATGGCCGTGATCAATGGCCCTTGTGTGCCGTCGTTGCCGTCAGGGCTGCCGTCAGCGCGCCGTGCACCTATTTGAGGCCGTGCGCAGCCGCGATGTGTGGTCGCTGCGCAAGGAGGGTCTCCAGTCTGCTGTCAGGCCAGAGTTCGATGTAGGGCGCGTTGCCCTCCGAGTTGTGCCGCTCCGCCCAGGACACCGCATCAGCAGTGAATCTGCCGCTGGTAGCGATGACAATCCCTCGCACGAGCGGGGGTCCCCATAGCTTTCCTGCCGTTGCCGTCTCGCTAACGGCGGCCGCGTTGACCGAGCGGCTGCGCCAGTGCTTGGCCTGAACGATGACACGCTCGGTGCGGACGCCACCGGAACCGTCTCGAAGAACCCGGTCCATGGAAAGGTCACGCCCTCGGTCGGGGGCACGGGTTTGCATCAGCCACTCGACGTTCTGGTGCTCCGGGATGTCTCGCAGTAGATCGTAGAGGAGCCGTTCGAACCCGTCGTCGTTCAGCAACTCCCACCGAAGCGCCAACGTGGCCGCCCCTGTGAGGTTGCCCGACGCCGCCTGTCCGAGATCGATGTCCGGGACCGGTAGCGGATCGCTGTCGCCGAGAGACTTGGCCTCGATGCCGGCACGCACAGCTGGCCAGTCGAATTCAACGATGTCCTGCCAGTCGTGCCCCTGGCTGAAGCGCATGTGCCGCTGCAGATCCCACCAGCGATCAATGCTTTCGGCGTCTTCGCCCAGGAGCCTTGCGATTTCCCCGATCGCAGTCTCGACCTCTTCGGTCTGTTCGTTTTCCAGGCGTTCAACGGCGTCTCGCGCTGTGTCTCCCAAAGCGAGGGGGAGCGCTGCGTCGACTGTCGAGACGAGTTGCTCCAGTCGACTCCGTGCCGCACGTCGGCGAGCCCGGTCCAGGCGGTATTGATAGGCGGCAAGATCCGCTCCGGGCTTCTCCCCGGCAGCATGTACGGCGGTGGGGTGCTCGCCGATGTCGAGGTAGTCGATGAAGGCTTGGCCCATTTCGTCGATGTCCGGGAGCGGCTCAGTGATGGTCCAGCCATCAATTCGCGGGAGCCCGGGGAGCAGATCCGCCCAGGCCGCCCGAAGGGCGTCGTACTGGACATCTGAGCCGCGTTGCGGGCCGGATGGGATGAACGGCTTCGCACGCTCCCACACGCTGTCCATTTTTCTCAGGTTGGCCGCCGTACGGTCCATGGCGCGCAGTAGTTCTTCGAGGTCCATGCTCACAGACTCGCACTCCTCACTCGGGGCGTGGGATCTTCTCTCATCAGGAGGCGGTACATGCGCGGGATGAGTGTCGCGCGCGTGGGGAACGCTTGGCAGTCTGGCGCTCCTGACCTGCTCGTTCCCTGCCCTGAGAGCCCTCACGACCTCTGTCGGTCCACACCTGGCCCAGCGGCACCCTGGCTGTCAGGTGTACCGGGCCACCGTGTACGCGGTCGGACCGGTGAGGGTGCCGCCTCTGGAGCTGTCGGTCATGTCCAGGATCTCGAAGCCGACACGTCCCGCGTACTGTTCGAGCTCGCGCGGGAAGAGGACGCGTCTGCGGATCTCGTCCTGGGCCTCGTCCCCGGAGGGGAGTACCCAATGCCGGTGCATGGTGTTGATCTGGGTCCGCAAGTCCCACTCATGGCGGATCGTGACGGTCGCCGGGCCGCTCGGGGTGTCGACCGTGGCGGTCATCGGACCCGTCCCCGTGATGGGAGCGACTGGGGAGCACAGGATGAGCAGACTGCCCCTCTGAGCGTGGGCCGCGAACGTGGCGAAGACCTGGGTGATCTCACTGTTGTCGTGGACGTAGGCAAGGCTGTTGCCCATGCAGGTCACCACGTCCATGCACCGCCGGAGTCTCGCGGTGCGCATGTCTCCGATGCGGATGTCCAGCTCGGGCCGGGCCTGGCGGGCGTAGTCGACCATGCCGGGCTGGAGGTCCAGGCCGATGCACTCGTAGCGCTTGGCCAGGATCTCCAGGTCCCTGCCGGTGCCGCATCCGAAGTCGACCAGCGTCCGAGCGTCCGGGCGATGCGTCTCGATCAGGGTCTGACACATCCCCGCGCCGGTGCTGTCGGACTGGATCACGTCGTACAGGGCCGGGTCCCGGTAGAGGAGGTTCGTCGCTTCCACTGGTTCCGCTTCCGTGTGGTGGCTGGTCACATGAGGCTCCGCAGTCCGACCTCAAGGGCAAGGACATCGCACAGCAGATCAGGGACGGTCGGGGCGGCTTCGGCGCCCTTGCGGGCCTGAGCGAGTGCCTGGCCGTCAACGTAGCCGAGATCGACCAGGACGGACTCCTTCAGCATGTCGTCCAGCACGGGCAAGCCGTACGAGCGCAGCCCCTTCTCCAGGACAGCCAGGAAGTTCTCCGGTTCGGCCGGCGACGCCACCGGCTCCGGCAGTCCCGCCCGCCTGATCCGCTCACGGAACAGCGCCTTGCCTCGCTTGTACTCGTGCGGTAGTTGCTCCATGAACCGGACGAGCCGCGGGTGTACGAGCGGGCTCACCGGCCAGACTCCGGCCCGCAGAAAGCCGGGATTGTGCATCCCGAACGCCATCAGGGTCGGCACCGGCAGGACGGGGATGGGCGCCAGGTGCTCGTTCACCTCGCCCAGGGCCCGAACCGCCTTCGGCCCGAGCCACGGAACGGCTTCCGGCGTCGGCAGTTCCGCATCCGTCCTGGAGTGGTGGGCGTTGACCTCGTCCCCTCCACTGCCGGTGAACATGACCTCGCACCGCCGGGCGGCTGCCTGGGCACGTACGACGTCGAAGGCTTCCTGGTAGAACGCCCCGGCCGGATCATGCGGCCGGCGCAGAGCGCGCACGCCACCGGGGCAGAACGGCGGGTGCTGCATGGCGGGAATGGCCACGTCTCGGAAGCCGCAGTGATCCGCGTACGCCTGGCGGCGCTCACTCTGCTGCCTGCCGGTGCTTCCCCCGACCAGTAAGCCGAAGCTATGCACCTGCGGAAAGCGCGCCGCTTTGACGGCCAGGGCGACGTTCCCGGAGTCCGCGCCGCCAGACAGTTCGACGCCCACGCACCCCGTGGCGCTCGGCGCTTCGCGGATCACGTCGGTCAGCAACTCGTCGAGCATGGCGAGTGGATCGACACCGGGCCGCAGCGTGCGCGGCTCCAGGACGTGTTCGGCAGGTTCCGGGTAGCGGATGCCGAGTCCAGCAGCGGTGAAGGTGGCTGACGCCCGCTCAGTCAGGCGGTAGACGCCCTCGAACAACGTCTCGGACGTGTAGCGATGCTGCCTCGTAAGCGTCCGCGCCACGACACGCGGCACCAGGCGGTCAGCCGACAGATGCGACCGCAGGGCCATCACGTCCCAGGATGCGTGCAGCTCGCCGGCCTTCTCCAGCAGGTACAGCGGGGCTGTACCGAAGACGCCCGCCGTGAGACGGGCCTCCCCGGTCGTCATGACGACCTCGACGAAATCGGCCTCGCCCCGCTTGCACTCCTTCACCCTCAGCCGCACACACGGCGTCTGGTCGTCGCAGACCTCCATGACCAACGCGGACACGTTCGCGGGCTCGATCCAGCTTTTGCCGTTGACCCAGCGACCTCCTTCCGGCCTCCACCGGGGCTCCTGGAGATCGGCCAGGCGCAGACGCATCGACAGCATGTCGTCCCTTTCCGAAGTCATGCGGCGGGGCGGGGCCGCGAACGACCCCGCCCCGCCTGGCGTCAGCCCTGGATCACTTGGAGCAGTGGTCGCCGTTGTTGTCGCCACCGCCGGGCATCTTGTCGAGCAGCGTGGCCTCGACAGCCGGGACGCCGGTGATCAGGTCGCCGGTGAACAGCTCGTCCACGTTCATCGCGTTCTCCTCTTACGGTTGAAACGGACCCCGCAGCTGATGCTGCGGAGTTGATCCCGTCCGGCTGCCGGCCCTTACGAAGAAGGCGGCCGGACGGGTACCCACCACTTCCGGCGGTGGGCCCTCCCTCGCCACACGTGGGGTTGGATGTGGCAGGGAGAAGTCAGGTGGGGGTGGAGGCGGCGGCCACGCCCAGGACGAAGCCGACCGATGCGGAGATGGTGATGATCAGCAGCGCTCCGGCGTAGCGGCAGACGACTGCGGCTAACCGCCTCACAGCCGCTCGCCGCGACTGCGCTCGTTCGCCCTGCGCACGGCGGCGCTCATCTCGGCCGCGGCGTCCTGAGGCTCGGGACGGCTGTGCTGCGGGCACTCACACGGCGGGAACAGGTTCGAGCCCGGCGGCGGGTCCGCGCCCTCGTAGGTGTCGATCCTCAGCACCCCGTCCACGCCCCGCTCTTCGGTCAACTGGGCCAGTCGGGCCCGCGCTTCGCTTTTCATCCCTCAGTCCCTCAGACGATGGCTGCGGCGAGGTCTCGCCGTTCCCTGCTGCCTCTACGCAACCGCGTGGCCACGCACAGCGGTACCGTTGCAGCAGCGCCGGGACTTGAAAGCCTTGAAAGTTCGCAAGGGCACGGGGAGTTGAGGGCATGGCCACGCGTGAACCGAACGGGGCGCTCGGGCGCCTGCTCGCCGAGAGCCGCTGGACTTATCGCCAGTTCGCGCGGGCGGTGAACCGCGTGGGCACCGAGATGGGCACGCCCCTGCGATACGACGAGTCGGCAGTGAGCCACTGGCTGGGTGGCACCGTGCCTCGCGGAGCCGTGCGGGTGTGCGTCCTGGAAGCCCTCTCACGGCGTCTGGGGCGGCCCGTAACGCACGCTGAGGCCGGTCTGCCCGTTCCCCGCGATCACTCCCCGACAGCCGCGGATACCGTGGAGGGGCTGATCGACCTCGGGAGGCAGGACATGGACCCATCGCGCCGCAGTGTCCTGGGGGCCGGCCTGTTCTCCGTCGCCCTCACGATTCCCGGGTGGCCGGATGTCATCGGCCGTGCCGAAGCGGTCCAGTCCGGCCGCGCCCGCCGGATCGGCATGAACGAAGTGGACATGGTCATCGCCATGACCGAGCGCGTCTCAGAACTGGACGACCAGTTCGGCGGTCGCCACGCACGCCCCATGGCCGCCTCGTTCATGGTGAACACCGTGGCGTCCTACCTGCGCGCCGACGCCCCCGACGACGTTCGGAAGGCCATGCTGTCCGCGGCCTCGGACCTGCTGTACCTGACCGGCTACATGGCCGTGGACGAGGGGCTGCACGGCCTCGCGCAGCGCTACTACGTCAAGGCGCTGGAGCTCGCGGGCGCTGCCGAGGACCACCTGACCTACTGCACCACGCTGCGCGGCATGAGCGTCCAGGCGATCGACCTTCGCCACGGGGGAAAGGCCATGGAACTGGCCGACGCGGCGGCAGCCGCCTCCCCGAAGGCCGGGCCTCGCATGCTGGCGTTCCTCGCCGGCCAGCAAGCACACGCCGCCGCGCAGACCGGCGACCGGACTCGGGCGCTGCGGTACATCCGGGAGGCCGAGACCGCCATGGACCGTGCCGAGTCGCGCGGCAAGGCGTTCGGCTCGTACGACCCGGCGTCGCTCAACTACCACATCAGCCAGGTTCGTTACGAACTCGGCGACGTCTCCGGCGCCATCGAAGCCATGCAGCAGTCCGACAAGGTGCGCTACAGCGTCTATCGCCGTGCCCGCGTCCGACACCGCGCCATGCTGGCCGAACGGCAACTGGAGTTCGGCCACCTGGAAGCGGCCTGCGACACCTGGCACCAGGCGCTCGACGACTACCCCATGGTGCAGTCCGGCCGAGCCGACGACCGGATGAGAAACATGTTCGGCCTTCTCCGGCCGCATCTGAAGAACACCACTGCGCGGGACCTCTACGACCGCGCACGAACGATCGCGCCGCCTTCTCTGGTCAGCTGACCCGTGCCGTTGGCGACCTCAGCCACAGAAAGTCAGCCACGACGGCGGGCGCGCCGAACGAGCACCCGCCACGTGTGCCTCCAGCAGCGATCGCGCCGCCTTCTCTGGTCAGCTGACCCGTGCCGTTGGCGACCTCAGCCACAGAAAGTCAGCCACGACGGCGGGCGCGCCGAACGAGCACCCGCCACGTGTGCCTCCAGCAACCACCCACCGGCCCCAGCCACGCTTCCCAGTGCGTCACGGCCAGCGGCCACGTTGCGGCCTGAGCGCTGCCGTCGGCCTCGCCTGACGAACGGGCGGGAGGCCGGCTGCCCGGGTCACGGCTGGTTGAACGGCAATCCGCGGTGACCGGTGCGGACTTGGCATGCATCCCGCTCCTGCTGGCCGTGCTCGCCGTGGGGCGGCTGTCGGGGTTCTTCACGGTCCGGCTGCCCGCTTCTCGGGCTTTTGCGGCGCGAGCGGGCGGGGGCCGTCGCGGGCGGTGGCGGAGACATGGAGCCAGCGGCGGCCTGGGGCCGCCGCGCCGCGGGGGGGGGGGCCGGGGGGGGGCCTGTGTCCGGGGAGAAAAGGTGGCAGGCCCTACCCCCCTGTGCTTCTTTTCCAGGGGGGGGGGGGTGGTTTTTTTCG
>NZ_JBHUYJ010000018.1:0-21356 GCF_042668715.1 Streptomyces sp. NPDC057271 | reverse complement strand
GCGTTTCGTTTTTTGGTGGTTGGGAGGGGGGAGGGGGGGGTGTCTGGGCGGGGGGGGGAGGGAGGGTGGGAGGCGTCTTTCGGCTGTCCCCCCCCCCCCCCCGCGGCCCGCGCCAGCGGGCCGCCTTGATCCAGTAAAGAAACTTTGGACAGCTCACCCCTTCGGCGTCTTCGGCCGGTAGGGAGTGGGCTGTTTGCCATGCTTTACCCCGATCACCTCGTAATCAGTCGCTTCATGACGGTCTGTTCGCGGGATCGCCGAAAGATATCCACAGGCTGACCGTTGCATCGTTATGGCCTGCGGAAGATTCAACGGCTCACCTAGCGAAATGTGGCGCAGGTCACAACGTGGCGGTGTCACACCGGTAGGGCTTTTCGGCACCTGTCCCCAGTGCAGGGAGCGATTCGTCGCGGCGGATGTGTCGACTTTCGATGGCCTGCTGTCGCACGCCCTGGAAGGCCCGGAGGCGCTAGATGCGGAAGAGGTGAGAGGTGAGAGGTGATCGGCGTCACATTCACCCGGGGTCACACACACCCCGGGAAACCGACCTCTATGGGCGATCCACTGAAAGCGGGGCGGCGAAACATAGCCGACGATCGCCGGTTACCCAAACCGGCGTTTCTCCAGACCCTTGATGCACTGCCCGGACGACTGGAAGGACGAGCGACATGGGCGCACAGAAGAGGCTCCGTGCCGTACGGCGGGACGCGAAGGAAGGTCGTTGCCCGCCCGGCGGGAGCGCCGAGCCATGGCCCCCGAACTTGTCCGGTACGGCCGGTAGACCTGACTCAACAGCCTCGATGACGGCTTGCCGAGCGGCACGGGCAAGCCCCGATCCGGCGGCGGATGACGGCTGGGCAAGCCTTCGGGCAAGCCCCCGGCGGTTGGCTGATCTCGACACGCAACAACGGCATGACAACGAACGGGTGGAAATGAACGAGCGGGAGCAGCAGGAACTGGCCAGGTCTCTGGCTCAGTTGGGCGAGCGGATGGAGCGCTTGGCCCAGTTGGCGGAAGAGGTGGCGAGCGTCCTGGGCGTTATGACAGGTCCGGTTTCTGCACTGCCTCAAGAACCTGCCGGAAAAGCTGCTCAAGCTGGCCGACCTGCTGCGTGAGAGTTTCCACCTGGCGGGCCAGGGCATTGAACTCCGGGCTGGCGTCCGGGCGGGTCAGCGTTCCCGGTTCGCCGGTGGCCGGCGGTTCCGCTCGCTGCGTGGTCGGCTCGGCCTCGCCGGTGTCCGACTCGCGCCTGAACAGGTCCCGCAGTGAGGGCGGGCTTTCGGGACGGGCCCACACTTCTTTGCGGCCGATCGGCGTTGTGTACCAGGCCGGCGGGGTGTAGCCGCTGGCGGGCTCGCCCGGGTGTTCGGCGTCGCCGGCCTCCTCGCCCTGGGGTGAGAGGACGAAACTGCCCCGGCCCTGCACGGTGTGGATCAGGCCCTCGTCCCGCAGGACGCGCAATGCGCTGCGGGCGGTCATGTTGGCGACCTCGAAGCGCTCTTGCAGTTCGCGGTGGGAGGGGAGCTGCTGGCCAGGCTTCAGGACACCCCGCTCGATCTCGTCGCGCAGCACGTCCGCCATTCGCCGGTAGGGCGGTCGCGTGTCACTGGAGGGCCGTTTCGTCATGGTCCCAGGGTAGCGGCCCCTAGCCCAGCTATCCCGTGTTCTGCCGGGTTCTGCCAACCCACCTAGCCGGACATGGCTAAGTCGCTCACTCCTATTCGCTTGACCTGGCTAGCTGGGCGAGATACTTTCTTCCTCGTCGGGCCCATCAGGGGCCCCGAATCGCAGGAGTGAACGCATGGCTCGCATCCCGGTCCTCGTCAAGCCGACCGACATCTACATCACCGGTACCGGCGACACCCCGAAGATCAAGAACCCGGAGACGGGGGAGATCGCGACCGACCGCGACACGGGGGAGGTCCTCCACACGGTCACCGTGATGCAGATGTCGGAGGGCCGCGCCGAGATCCTCAAGATCACCGTGCCGGTGTCCGGTGTCCCGGCGGGTCTGGTGCCGGGCGTCATGGTCCGTCCGGTGGACCTGATCGCCACCCCGTGGGCCCGCATCTTCAACGGCAGCCTCTCCGACGGCGTCGCCTACCGGGTCACGCGCTTGGAGCTCGTCCAGGCCCCCGCCATGGCCACGCCCGCCGCTCCGGCCGAGACGGCCTCCGAGTCGGCCGCTGCGGCCAAGAAGGCCGCGTAATGGGCGCCACTGCCGGGCGGGGTTCGACCACTCCGCCCGGCGGCGGCGACGGGCCCTCGTCCCTCTCCGCTGACGAGCTGGCTGTCTTCACGGCCCACGGGATCGAACTGGACCCGATCGCCCGGATGCACGTCTCCCGCGCGGTCCATGACGCCCGGATGTCGGTCTACGGCTACGGGATCTGCGCGGACATCAAGGCGTCCATCGAGGACATGAACAAGCAACGGAAGGGGAGGGCACGATGACTCCGGAAGAGATCAACAGCGGCCCCGCTCGGGAGGCCGGCACCCCGGAGGTTCCCGGTTACCCGGTCCTTCTCCCCGAGGAGGGAGACCCCCGGTTCAGCGAGCGGCTGCTGATGGACGTGCACGCTGTGCTGCGGGCGCACGGGTACCCCGAGCTCGGCGATGAGCGGGACCTGGAGCACCTGGAGCTGACGCTCCACTGGTTCCTGTACTCCGAACAGATCAGCGAGCGCACTCGCGCACTGTGGGACCTGATGCGGTCCGCGTCCGACGGGGCGGGGCTGCCACTGGGATCCATGCGGCGGGCACTGGCCACCGCACTTCTGGCACGGCTTGAGGCCGGACAGGACATCAGGGTGTCCATCGAGGACGTGAAGAAGAAGGATTCAGGGAGGGTTCGATGAACGTGGAACAGGTCTTCGGCTCGCTGCCGGTGGTGCTGGTGATCTGCGCCGTGCTGCTGACGGCGTGGGCGATGGTCAAGACGGTCCGCTACGTCCAGGCGGACAAGGAGATGCGCCGGAGCATCCGGCAGGCCGTGAAGATCCGGATGACGTGGACGCGGCTGGCGAAGATGGCCGGGCTGTCGGTCACCGACCGCACCCCGCCCTGGCTGTCCTCCCTCAACACGAGCAAGGGCGCTCCGGAGCCCAAGCCGCGCGAACTGGTCCCGGTGATCAAGACGCAGCCGGACCAGTACGGAGTGATCGTCCACGTGAAGCTGCTGCCGAAGGTCGGGATCAAGGAACTCCAGGACAAGGCCCGGTTCCTGGCCGATGCCTGGGGCTGCGTCCGGGTCGCCGTCGAGGCGGGCAAGCCGGGCCTGGCGACCCTGCGGGCGATCCGTCGCGACCCGTTGGCCGGCCACATCCAGTACGTGCCGACCGGTGAGCCGCCCGCCGACCTGACGGTGTGGCCGGTCGGCCGGGACGAGTACGGCGCCCCGGTCCACGTCGAGCTCAAGAACAAGTCGGGGGCGGTGGTCGCGGGTGGTGTCGGCGGCGGCAAGTCCAACCTGCTCACCGCGCTAGTCTCCTACTTCGGGCCGTCCCCGGCCGTGCAGTTCGCGGTGATCGACGGCAAGGTGTCCGACGCCGCCCATGGTGACTACGCGGACGTGCTGCCCCGTGTGTTCGCGCACGCCGGTCATGACCTGCGGGAGGCCAACGCGCTGCTGCGGCGGCTGGTCAAGCTGCTGCACGACCGCGCCACGATGGCCCGGACGGTGCTGGGCACGTCGAACATGTGGAACGTCGGCCCCAGCGAACAATGGCCACTGGTGTTCGCCGTCATCGACGAGTCGCACACCTTCTTCCACGACCACAAGGGCAGCGACAAGGAGACCCGCGCACTGGCCGCCCTCGCGGCGGAGAACATCCGCCTGACGGGTCTGCTCGTCAAGGGCGGCCGGTCGGTCGGGATCTACACGGTGCCGGCCACCCAGAAGGCGACCGGCGACGCCATCCCCACCTCGATCCGGGACGTGTGCAGCGCCGCCCTGTCCTTCTACCAGCGCACCACCGAAGCATCCGTCGCCGCGCTCGGGGACGACATCCGCAACTGGCCGGACATGGACCCGATCAACCTCCAGGGATCCCAGTACGTGGGCGTCGCCTCCATGGCAGCCGAAGGACGCCCCGGCTTCGTCCGCGTCCGCACCCCCTACCTCGACCCCGCCCACGCCGCCGCCGTCGCCAAGCTCACCGCCCACCTCACCCAGGACCCGACCGAACTGCTGGCCAACCTGACCCCGCCCAACCTGCGCAAGGACGAGCCTCCGGAGGACGACGCCCCCGCCGCAGCCTGAACCCCGGACTCCCACCCGTACCCAACTCCCTCGGAAAGGAGGTGAATTACGTTGACGGAAGACCGGACGACGCAGCGCACCATCACCGTTGTAATGATCCTGATCGCCGCCCTGGCGTTCGTGTTCTCCTTCGGGAACGTCTGGGCCCTGGCCCTGCGCCTGGGAGTCCCGGCCCCCATCGCACCGCTGATCGCGCCCATGGTGGACCTGTCGGTGGTCGGCCTCCTGGTCGCACTGCGCTCCCTGTCCCTGCGCGGAGTCCCGGCCGGTGACCTGCGCTCGGCAACTCGCCTCATGCACCTGTCCGGCCTGCTGACCCTCGCCCTCAACACCGCGCACCCGATCCTGGCTGGACACTACGGACGGGCCGCCCTCGACAGCGTGGCCCCGCTCCTCCTGCTCGGCTGGGGCGCAGTGGGCCCCACCCTGCTGCGGCACTTCCACTCCGTCACCCCCGCCGCCCCGAGTCCCGCACCGGTCCCAGTGCCCGAAACGGTCACGGCACCGGAGCCTGAGCCAGACATCCAGCCGGCCCCGGCCGTGGCGGAACCCGTCGTGGAACCCGTCGCCGAACCCCTGGCACCCCTCGCCGACCCGGCCCCGGCCGCTACTGCCGCACCGGCTCCCGTGGTGAAACCCGCACCGGCTCAGGCGGCCCCCGCGGTGCCGGAGCCGCTGATGAACGCGGCCCGCACCATCGCCGCATCCCACCTGGCCGCACACGGCGAACCCATCACCGCGGTGCAGCTCCGCGCCCGGCTCGGCATCGCCCTGCCGCTCGCCACCGCCGCACACGCGGCCCTGTCGGCCTGACACTCCCGCCGGCCTCCCGGCACCTTCCCCACCCCTGGCCCCCTGGGCCTGACCCATCATGCCCTCGGGCAGCACCACCACCCCTGGCCCGGTGCTGCCCGAGGGCCCTTCCACCAGCGGAAAGGATCCTCCTGCCGATGCCCCGCGACCTCGACCTGCGGCACGTGATCAGCCCCGCTGTCCGGGACCTGATCGAACTGGCCAACCTGGGCGACTTCGACCGCACCCGCGAGCAGATCACCCGCCTGCGCGGCTGCGCCCGACCGATCAACCTCGTCGGCCACACCCACACCCACAACGCCGCCACCGGCGAAACGATCCGCTCGTACTCCACCAGCGACGAACCCACCGGACGCCTGCTGACCCCCTGCGGCAACCGCCGAGCCTCCCGCTGCCCCGCCTGCTCCCGCACCTATGCCGCCGACACCTACCACCTCGTCCGCGCCGGACTCTGCGGCGGCAAGAACGTCCCCGAAACCGTCCGCACCCACCCCCGCGTGTTCCTCACCCTCACCGCCCCCTCCTTCGGCCCCGTCCACAACCGGACCACCAACAAGGACGGCAAGCCCCGCGCCTGCCGCTGCGGCACCCACCACCCCGAGGGAGCCCCCGAACTCGGCACCCCGCTGACTCCGAAGACGTACGACTACACCGGTGCCGTGCTGTGGAACGCCCACGCCGGAGCCCTTTGGGCACGCTTCACCCTCAACCTCCGCCGCGCCCTGGCGGCCCACTTCCGCATCACCCAGAAGGACATGAAGCAGCTCCTGCGCGTCTCCTTCGCCAAGGTCGCCGAATACCAGCAGCGCGGCCTGGTCCACTTCCACGCCGTCGTCCGCTTCGACGGCCCCGACGGCCACACCAGCGCCCCGCCGGCCTGGGCAGGCGTGGACGACCTGCGCACCGCCATCGCCACCGCGGTCAAGAACACCACCCTCACCGTGGCCTCCGACACCATCGGCGACCAGGAGATCAAGTGGGGCAAGAAGTTCAGGGCCGACGAGATCACCGCCCTGGGCGACGGCGAACTCACCGACGCCGCCGTGGCCGGTTACGTCGCCAAGTACGCCACCAAGAGCGCCGAGGACTCCGGCACCGTGGACCGGTCCCTGATCTGCCGGACCTGCTCCGGCCGGGGCACGGTCGGCGGACGAGTGAAGGACCTCTGCCCCGACTGCGATGGCACCCGCCAGGCCGAACCCCTCCGGGACCTGCCCGTGCACCGGCACGTCCGGCAGATGATCCGTACTGCCTGGGACCTGGGCGGCCTGCCCGAATTCGCGGACCTCAAGCTCTGCAAGTGGGCTCACATGCTCGGCTTCCGCGGCCACTTCTCCACCAAGTCCCGCGCCTACTCCACCACCCTCGGTGCCCTGCGCGACGTACGCCGCGCCTGGCGCCTCGCCCAGGCCGATGCTGCCCGCGTCCGCGCCGGCCACTCCGTACCCGCCCCGGACACCGTGCTCATCACCGAGTCCTCCTGGGCCTACCTCGCCTCCGGCTACCGCCCCGGCGAAGAACTCCTCGCCAACCAGACCCGCCACAACATCAACCAGGCCCGCGACGACAAGGAACGGGCCAAGACCGAAGGGGAGGTCTGGCAGTGACCGCCGCACCGACCACCCGCATGCTGACCCTGGGAGAGGCCCTGGCAGAGCTGCGCATGTCCCGGGCCGCCTTCTACCGGCTCCGCGCACGTGGAAGCGCGCCCCGCTGCCTCAAGCTCCCCAACGGTCAGCTCCGCATCCGCCGGGCCGACCTCGACGCCTGGTTCAAGGGCTGCGAGGTGCCCGCGTGCTGACGTACGACGTGAAGATCTGGAGCATCCGTAAGCGCCCCGACCGCGCTGCCGCCTACCAGCTGCGCTGGCGGGTCGGTGCTCAGCCGTTCTCCAAGAGCTACAAGCTCAAGGCCCAGGCGGATGGCCGACGTTCCGAACTGCTCACCGCGCTGCGCAACCGCGAGCAGTTCGACACCGAGACTGGCCTGCCAGCCTCGGAAGTGCTGGCGGCCCAGTCCCCGACGTGGTTCGCCCACGCTCGGGAGTACGTGGTGATGAAGTGGCCGAACGCCTCTGCCAAGCACCGTGCGAGCATCGCGGACGCCTTGGCCACGGTCACCCCGCGCCTGGTCAAGGACAACCGCGGGGCACCCGCACCCCGAGTCCTCCGTGCCGCGCTCTACTCCTGGGCCTTCCGCCTCGTCCTCGACCAGGACGGCGAGCTCGTGGCCCGCGTCGACGCCGAGGAAGCACCGGAACCCATCGTGGCGGCCCTCGACTGGATCGGGCGCAAGTCCGTGGACATCTCGGCCTTGAACACACCGGCCGTCGTCCGGTCCGCCTTGGATGCACTGGCACGCAAGATGGACGGCACCGCTGCGGCAGACAACACGGTGAACCGCAAGGTGCCCGTGTTCAGTAACTGCCTCCGCTATGCCGTCGAGTTGGAACGCCTGCCTTCGCTGCCCCTGGCCAAGGTGGACTGGACACCGCCCGAGACTGACGACGAGATCGACTTTCGATACGTGCCCGGCCCGGCTCTCGCCAGGAAGCTCATCGATGCCGTAGAAGCACAAGGTGATCGTGGACGGCACCTCAAGGCGTTCTTCGGGTGCATCTACTACGCGGCAACCCGCCCCGGCGAGGCCGTGACGCTCCGGAAGTCAGACTTCACCCTCCCCGACGAGGGCTGGGGCCAAGTCGTCCTGTCGTCCAGCTCGGCGCGTGTCGGCTCCGGCTGGACCGATTCGGGCGAGTCGTACGACTCGCGCGGCCTCAAGAAGCGAGCCCGTCGGGCTACCCGCGAGGTACCCATTCCCCCGGTCCTCGTCCGCATGATCCGTGACCACATCAAGGAGTTCGGTACGGCCGAGGACGGACGACTCTTCCGAGCTGTCCGCAGCGGCGGCCTGCTCAGCAAGGAGTACGGAGACATCTGGAAGGCCGCCCGCGAAGCCGTCCTCACCGAGCAAGAAGCCAAGACGCCTCTCGCCGAGGTCCCCTACGGACTCCGCGCCGCCTGCGTCTCCCTCTGGCTGGAGTCCGGCGTCTCCCCGGCCGAGGTCGCCCGCCGCGCCGGCCACAGCATCGCCGTGCTGTTCCGCTTCTACGCGAAGGCCCTCCACCGCAACCAGGACCACGCCAACCAGCAGATTGAGCGTGCCCTTCGTATCGATGACAGGAACCAATGAGGTTATAAGTAGTGAAACTATGCAAAAGGTCCACACCTTTGGGAATTTCAGTGTGCAGCAAGTTGACGACTTGTAAGCTCCGGATGCCAGAGGGGCCACTGTCACCTGTGGGCGGCACCTCGCAGCCAACCCAGCGAGCCCGGGACCGCCATGCGCATTTCAAAGTTTCGCATCGAGAACTTCAGAAGCCTCCGCGATGTTGAAATTCACATATCCAGGTTCGCATGCCTAATCGGCGAGAATAGCGCTGGAAAATCCTCCGTGGTCCAAGCACTGCATACCTTCCTTCAGGGACCAAAGCTCTCGGATTCGGACTACTACGACACGTCTCACCCTGTACGCATTCACGCGACATTCTGCGACGTCAATTCCTCAGATCTGGACCGCCTTGACGACGAGCACCGGAAAAGGATCGAGAAGTATGTAGTCGACGGACAGATGACCCTCATTCGAGAGTATCCACACGACGGCAAGATGCAAGTAAAGATACTCACCCAGGTCCCGACAGAGGATCGCTTTACCAAGCAAGTCATGGAAGAGGTCATATCCGTCAGCGCGGGTGACCATCTGAAAGAGGCCGTCGCGTATCAGTACCCTGAATACCCGATCCCCGATAACGGGAGGGTCACCAAGGTTTCTTTTCGCAATTGGTTTGAGGAGTACTCGCAGACCCTCCCCCCAGAGGCGATGAAAGAGGGCGAGGTCCCTCTTCCCACGGGCATCGCGAGCTCAGCCACTCCTTTCCTCCCTGACGTGATCTACATTCCGGCAGTGAAGGAACTCAGCGACGAACTAAAGACGAGCGAGAGCGCGACCTTCGGAAAACTATTGACCATCCTCTTTGGACAGATCGAACCACAGCTCGGTAAAGTGGCCCAGCTCTTTGACGATCTCCAAAGCGCACTCAACGTCACCGTTGATTCTGAGGGGATAGCAAGAGATGACCGGATGCCGGAAGTTCGTGCCGTAGAGGATGCGATTGAGCGAAATCTCAAGCAATCATTCCCTGGCGCATCAGTGGCCATATCGGTACCCCCTCCCACTCTACGCAGTCTGCTGTCGGGCGCTTCCATCTCTATCGATGATGGCGTAAGCGGCCACTTCAACACAAAGGGAGACGGACTCAAGCGCTCAGTCACGTTTGCCATTCTTCGAGCTTATGTGGAACTCCGGTCTGAAAAACGTGATCAGGCGGAGGCGCGACCGTGCCTGCTCCTATTCGAAGAGCCTGAGGTCTTCCTGCACCCCAGAGCTCAGCGGCAACTCTTCGATGCCCTGAAGATCTTCTCCGAGTACAACGATGTGCTCGTGACGACCCATTCATCGCAGTTCTATTCGGCACACGCCACTGGAACCTTCGTGAAGCTGGTCAAGGACCAGACGCAATCCCCGCCGGCAGGTCAGGCACTATCCATCGACCTAACCAATATGGACGCTCGCGATCAGTTCCAAATCATCACCCAGGAAAACAACGACGCAGCATTCTTCTGCGACGCAGTCCTCCTCGTAGAGGGTGACAGCGATCAGATCCTGATTCCCCATATTGCACGCACGCTCAGCCCAGAGTGGGACTTCAATAAGCGCGGCGTGGCAGTCGCCAAAGTAGGCGGTAAGGGCAGCATTGAGCGATACCGGAAGTTCTTCGAAGCATTCGGGGTGACCGTCTTCGCTCTAACGGACCTGGATTCACTCCTGAAGAGCTTCAACAAACTCGGTGCGAGCGCAGAATCCGCCGCCCTTCGCCAGTCCGTTATGGATAAGCTTCACCAGTTCGCTAAACCAGATTTTTCAGACGACGCAAAGATCAAAAGCGACCACCTTCGAGCTCTCCAGAAGTCACCGGACATAAAGTCCATCTGGGAGAGCGTCACCCAGAGAGCAGCGGACCACAAGAACGGTCTCTGCGAGTGGGATGACCTCGCTAAGGAGGTGGAGATCTTCTTCTCTCACGCGAACTCGCAAAAGCGGCTTGATGAGCTAGCAGCAGCCGATCCTCCCGAGCTATTCGAAGCCAAGATGAGGCTGACTGACAGCCTTCGCGCAGAAGGCATCTTCGTGCTGCAAAAGGGTGCGATCGAA
Source organism: Streptomyces sp. NPDC057271 (assembly GCF_042668715.1). Taxonomy (NCBI): domain Bacteria; kingdom Bacillati; phylum Actinomycetota; class Actinomycetes; order Kitasatosporales; family Streptomycetaceae; genus Streptomyces; species Streptomyces sp. NPDC057271. The sequence goes on along the minus strand of NZ_JBHUYJ010000018.1, from coordinate 11,011 downwards.
AGCTACTACCCTGACTCAATTAAGGGCGAAAAGATTGCTAAGGCACAGTCCTTCTGCGACACCTACACGACCGCGGATGAACTCAGAAAACTAGATTCGTTTGCCGGGGATCCTGAAAGTGAGTTCGACTTGATATTCAAGAGAATATTCGGTTGAACATAGGATCAATCGTTCGGTCTCTGCCCGCGGCCGTGCTTGGCCCCTGAGGATTGGTCCTAAATAGTCATGGAGTTCCCTCAGGTATGACGGGCCGCCGCAGGGCTCGCTGGTCTACCCAGCGAGGCCGAGTTGTGCGTCCCTGCGATGCCAAGCATGACGGGGTGGACGCGGGCAAAGACATGTGCGGTGCAGGTGCGGACTACTCGTGGATCGTGCTGTGCCCCTGCGCGCCTACGCCCGCTCGGGCAGGGCCCAGCCCCTCGCGCCGGCAGTGAAGCATGACGAGCCTGGCGCCGTCGGTGATCGTGAGTGTCTTGCCGACGGCGTCCTTGGTGCCGAAACCCTCGCACGCCTCGCGGTCGTTGCGGCGCGGTTACGTGGCGCGCTTCTTGGTCCACGCCTGGTCCACACACCATGATCCAAAGCGGCACACAGGCGGTTCAGGGTGAGACAGGCCCCCACGACAAAGGGGTGTCCCTGGTCGGGACACCCCTTCTGATCAGCGCGTTGCCTGACCTGCTGCGGTGGGTGTGGGATTTGAACCCACGGTGACTCGCGCCACGACGGTTTTCAAGACCGTTCCCTTAGGCCGCTCGGGCAACCCACCCACGCCCCGCCTCACGTGCTGCGGAGCGGGCTACAGCCTACCGGGTGGGCGCATCCGGCAGGTAAGTCTGACCACAGGTTGACCACGGGTCGGACGGCTGACCACGGAGCCCGCATCGACTGGAGTGCACCGGAGACGGACGATGAGGTCGCCTTCCGGTACGTCCCGGAGCCGAAGATGGCCCGCGAGCTCATCGACGCCGTCCGAGCCCAGGGACCGCGCGGCGGGCACCTGTACGCGTTCCTCGGGTGCATGTACTACGCCGCGAACCGTCCGTCGGAGGTGGCCGACCCGAAGAAGTCGGACCTCGTACTGCCGGAGGAGGGGTGGGGCGAGATGATCCTTGCCGGCAGCCGCCCGGAGGTCGGCTCCGGCTGGACCGACGACGGCAAGCCGTACGAGGAACGCGGCCTGAAGCGCCGCGCCCGCCGCGCCACCCGCCCCGTACCCATCCCGCCGGTCCTCGTCCAGATGCTCCGCGACCACATCGAGACTCAGGGAACTGCCCTGACGGCCGCCTCTTCCGGGCTGTGCGCGGGGGCCGGGGCCGGTCGAACGAGTACACCGAGATCTGGCAGAAGGCCCGCCGCAAGGTCCTCTCCTGGAAGGGTCGGAAGACGCCGCGCGCCGAGAAGCCGTACTCACTCCGCCACGCGGGCATCTGCCTGTGGATCAAGGCGGGCACCGACCCGATCGAAGTCGCCATCCGCGCCGGTCACGTCGCGGTCCTCCGGCGCTTCTCCGCGAAGCTCCTCCGCGGACAACAGCACCAGGCCAACACCCTCGTCGATATGGCCCCGGGGGAAGGCCGCAGCCCCGACACCTCTTCATCGTTCCTGACGACCGAGGGGGAGAAGCTCACGCCCCTCCCCCCTTGGCTGCCGACGTCTCGGCTGTCAGCGTCTTCTGCGTCCCTTACCCGCCAACCAGGCGATGAAGAGCCCGCCCGGTACAGCGACAGCCGCGAAGAGGAGCAAGGCCTGGCCGAGATTTCCATCCGGCGCATTCATCTGGTTGTGAACGAGCAGGCCCAGGAAGAAGATGAAAATCGCAGTGATGGCGCCGATCGACGTCGTCCTACGGTCAGTCATCATCGCCCCAGCCCTCTCAGTAACACTTGCCCCCGCGCGGCTTGCCCGTGTAGGAGAACTTCAACTCCACACCGTTCTTGCACTTCGCAATGCCCTCAGCGCCGAGCGTCGCTATGTAAGTGTAGACACCGGCGGCGACGGCACCACCGATGCCGCCGGTGATCGCGCCGATGATGCCCGCCGCAGTAGCCGCCGAACCATAGTTGATGGCCGTGGCCTGCGACTTGCTCAACTTCACGTAGACGTACCAGCCGAGCGTGACGCCTCGCTTGACCCGCGTGGGTCCGCCGTCCTCGGGCGGAATGTCACCCCGTACAACCTGGACGACGTCGGAGTCCTTGAAAGCCTCAACGGCTTCCTCGTAGGTGTAACCCTGGGACGCCAGATCGAGGTAGGCGCCACCCTGGCCGTCGGTGCTGACGACCGCCGCAGGACGCGCCGCGGACTGCTGCGTCGCGGAAGCCGCCGGCGCGACAGCGGACAGAGTCGCCAAGGTGAGCGCGAGCGCACAAGTCGACTTGATTGCACGGGACTTGACAGTGAACAATCTTCCCCCCAGGAAGACGTACGCGGGATCACCGCGCGTTCGTGACTCCATGCGTGGAGGTCAGCCACGCATGGACGGATCACTTGACCATATACAAATGATCTTCAACCGGTCATGACGCCTGCGGCAGGCCGCCCGGCCCCGCGGCCGGCCTGAACCGAGTTGGCCACGCGAACAGATCCACAGCCGGGTGGCGGCATACGGCGGGGATGGACGGGCGGGTCAGGCCCGCCGGGCCTCCGCGAGGGCGCGTCGCGTTCGTGTGTCGGTCCGGCTCCGAGCGGCCCCGGGGGCCGAATACCCCCCGCGCCGGGTCCCGTTCAGGACCACGCGGGGGGTACGGGGTGGCGGTCAGTTGTCGCCCGTGCGTTCGCCGAGGGTGACCGTGGTGGTCGCCTCCTTGCCGTCGCGCTCGTAGGTGATCTTGATCGAGTCGCCCGACCTGTGGGTCCAGATCTCGCTGATCAGCGTCGGACCGCTGTCGATCTGGCGGTCGCCGAAGCCCGTGATCACATCGCCGGGCTTCAGGCCCGCCTGCGCCGCCGGGCCGTTCGGGACGACGGCGGGCGTGCCGCCCGCGCCCTCGTCGGCGATCGTGGCGCCCTCGCCCTTCTCGGTCATGTTCACCGTCGCACCGATCACCGGATACACCGGCTTGCCCGTCTTGATCAGCTGCTCGGCCACGTTCTTGGCCTGGTTGACCGGAATGGCGAAGCCGAGGCCGATCGAGCCCGCCTGCGTCTGGCCGAAGCCGTTGCCGGTGGACTGGATCGCCGAGTTGATGCCGATCACCGAGCCGCTCGCGTCCAGCAGCGGGCCGCCGGAGTTGCCCGGGTTGATCGAGGCGTCCGTCTGCAGGGCGCTCATGTACGAATTGCTGCCGCCCGAACCGTCGCCCGACGCCACCGGGCGGTTCTTGGCGCTGATGATGCCCGTCGTCACCGTGTTCGACAGGCCGAAGGGCGCGCCGATGGCGATCGTCGAGTCGCCCACAGCGACCTTGTCGGAATCGCCGAGCGCGAGCGGAGCCAGCCCCTCCGGCGCGTTCTTCAGCTTCAGGACGGCCACGTCGTAGCCCTCCGCGCGGCCCACCACCTCCGCGTCGTACGTCTTGCCGTTCGAGAAGGTCGCCGAGAGCGTGCCGCCCTCCGCCGCGGACGCCACCACGTGGTTGTTGGTGACGATGTGGCCTTCCTTGTCGTAGACGAAGCCGGTGCCCGTACCGCCCGCGCCCTCGCTGTCACCGCCGGCGCCGCCGGACTTCGCCTGGATGGTGACGACGCTCGGCAGCGCCTTGCCCGCCACCGCCGCGACCGTGCCGGGGTCGCGTTTGAAGGCCGCCGGCGAGTCGCCCGCGGTCACCGTCGTCGAGCTGATCGACTCGTCGCCGCGCTCGGCCGCCCAGTACCCGATGCCGCCGCCGACGCCACCGGCGACCAGGGCCGCCACGAGGACCGCCGCGACCAGGCCGCCGGTCCGCTTGCGCGGAGCCTTCGGCACGGGTGGGACGGGCGCGCCCCAGGCCGCCACGGGCGGCGGAGGCGGCGGCCAGCCCCCCGCCCCGGCCCCGGCTGCCACCTGGGCGGGTGCCTGGGCGGATGCGTGGGCATGCGCCTGGGTCTGGGCCTCGGGGTGAGCCGCGGCCGGGGCGTGAGCGGGCGCCTGGGGGTGGGCCTCGGCCGGGGCCGGGGCGTGGGCGGGCGCCTGAGGGTGGGGATGGGGCTGGGGATGGGGCTGGGGCTGAGTCGGTGCCTGGGTGTCCGCCGCGCTCTGAGCGCTCTCCGTCGCCGGCTCGGGAGCGGCAGGCGGGGCGACGGGGGGCGTGGGAGGGGCGGGAGGGGCGGACGGGGCACTCGGGTCCGCCGGAACCTTGGTGCCCTCGTTCTCGGTGCTCACAGCTCTCTCCTCGTTCACTGCACGGGTGGATGCCATCTCTAGGGTGCTGCGAACAGCTTTTCCCACAGGCTGTCAGGCCACTGTAAGACGGAGCTGTGCATCCGCACCCCATTCTTTATATACGGACAGAATGGACGCGGTCCGATACGTCCGCCCCGCCAATGGCACCATGACGCGGTGACCCACGCACGGCAGCACCCCCGGCCGCATCCGAACCCCGCCCCCGTCCAGGTGGTGGCGCACCGCGGAGCCTCCGAAGACGCCCCGGAGCACACCCTCGCCGCCTACGTGAAAGCCATCGAGGACGGCGCCGACGCCCTCGAGTGCGACGTCAGGCTCACTGCCGACGGCCACCTCGTCTGCGTCCACGACCGCCGCGTCGACCGCACCTCCAACGGCCGCGGCGCCGTCTCCGCCCTGGAGCTCGCCGACCTCGCCGCCCTGGACTTCGGCACGTGGCGGGGCCGGGAGGAAGCGGGCGAGAGCCCGGACTGGAAGGACTCCGGACTCACCTCCGTACTCACCCTGGAACGCCTCCTGGAGCTCGTCTCCGACGCCGGACGCCGCGTCGAGCTGGCCATCGAGACCAAGCACCCCACCCGCTGGGCGGGCCAGGTCGAGGAGCGGCTGCTCCACCTGCTCAAGCGCTTCGGCCTCGCGGAGCCGGAGGCACCGGAGGACTCTCCCGTACGGATCATGAGCTTCTCGGCGCGCTCGCTCTCCCGGATCGCCACCGCCGCACCGACCCTGCCCACCGTCTCGCTGGCACAGTTCGTGACCCCCCGACTGCGCGACGGAAGACTGCCGGCAGGCGCGCGGATCGCAGGACCGTCGATCCGCATCGTCCGCCACCACCCCGCCGTCATCCTTCGGCTCCAGAAGGCGGGCCACCAGGTCCATGTATGGACGGTGGACGAACCGGAGGACGTCGAACTCTGCGAGCGGCTCGGCGTGGACGCGATCATCACCAACCGGCCCAAGCAGGTGCTGTCCCAGTTGGGCCGCATTTGATCCCATTTCCCTCCTGACGCGTCCTCTCATTCCCCACCCGCCACACGGCTTACAGGGAGTGCACCGGCGCGTTCAGTCCGTACTCGATCGTCACGAGTGCGTCACCGCACGCTCATGAGGCGGTTTCCGGTCCAGGCCATCGGGGCATCCACACCGTGGCGTGGGGCAAAGGAGGTCTCGGGGGTGGCGTTGGTGGTGGCACAAGAGGTGCCCACGTCGTCGAGCATGGCCGTACCCCATGGCCCTGCGGGCGTGGGTGAGGCGAGACACCGTATGCGGGAGCAGCTGAGCCGCAGCGGGATGTCCGAATCGGTCGTCGACGATGCGGTACTGATCCTTTCCGAGCTGCTCAGCAATGCCTGCCGGCACGGCAGGCCGCTGGGGCGGGCGGAGGTGGGCGACGGGGATGTCCGTGCGGCCTGGCATGTCGATCCGTCGGGTGGTCTGACGGTCGAGGTGACGGACGGCGGTGGTCCCACGCGGCCTGTTCCGTCGACGCCCTCGGTCACCGCGCGCGGTGGCCGCGGGCTGAACATCATCAGTGCGCTGGCCAAGGACTGGGGCGTACGGGACAACGCGTCCGGCGAGGTTACGGTCTGGGTGGTCGTCACCGAAGGCCGTCGCCGCGAGGACTTCGCCGCGCGGGTCGGCGGCGGCCAGGGCTTCGAGTTCCTGGACGCCTACGACGACCTGGACTGACCCGGCCCCGGGGACGGGCCCGCCGGTCCCTACGTGGACCCCGGGCCCGCCGGGCCTGACGTGGACCCCGGGACAGTCCCTACGTGGACCCCGGGCCCGCCGACCTGACGTGGACCCCGGGACAGTCCCTACGCGGGCCCGGGACAGTCCCTACGTGGACCCCGGCAAGGCCCCCCCGCCGGCCGGGGCACAGGTCCCGGCACAGGCCCAGGCGCGCGCCCGGCACAGGCCGGGCAAGCGCCCGACGTAGACCGGGCAAGCGCCCGACGTAGACCGGCGGCCAGACCCCGGCACGGGTCCCGGCACAGGCCCGACCTGGGTCCCCGACGCTGACCCCGGCCGGTCCCGGCACAAGCCCGACCTGGACCCGGCCAGGACACCGGCGCCGACCCCGGCACGAGTCCCTGCGGGGACCCCGCCCCGGGAACGTGTCCGCCTGAGTCCCTCGGCGCTTCCGTACGGCTAGGCTCGCCCGACACAGAGCCGTGCACCGAGCGCGGCCTGCACCACACGCACTGCCGCTATCGGGAGAAGCCACACCATGGCCAAGAAGCGCCCCCAGACGAAGACCGTCAAGGCACAGGTCACGAACGGGGAGATCCCGGTCGTCGGTGCGCGCGAGCCGTGCCCCTGCGGGTCGGGCCGCCGCTACAAGGCGTGTCACGGCCGGGCCGCCGCGCACGCCGTGACCGAGCTGGTCCAGCGCCCCTTCGAGGGGCTGCCCGGCGAGTGCGACTGGGTCGCGCTGCGCGAGCTGGTGCCCGCCGCCACCGTTCCGCTCACCCTCAAGGACGGGCTGCCCGAGGGCGTGCCGTCCGTGACGCTCGCGACCGTACTGCCCATGGCCTGGCCCGCGCTCCGCCGCGACGACGGCTCGGTGCTCCTCGCCCTGCAGAACGACTCCTCCTCCGGTGACCTCGCCCGCGACCTCGCCGACACCCTCCAGCGCGCCCTGGAGACGGAGCCGGGGACTCCGGTCTCCGGCCGTCGCGTTCCGGCCGAAGGCCCGCGTCTGCAGGATCTGCTCGACCCGAACAGCGATTTCGCGCCGGTCGTGCACACGGGCTTCGAATTCTGGATTCCGGAGTCCTCCGAGAACTCCAACCCGGAGGTCAGCGCCTCCCTGGAGCGCGCCAACGCCGCCGCCATCCCCACCGTCAAGCTGACCGGTGTGGACGCGGCGTACTGGTGCGAGACCCCGGAGAAGAACCACCTGCGCTGGGTCATGCCGTACCCCGAGGAGAAGCTCCTCGACGCGCTCGCCCGCCTGCACGCCGCCGGTACGTCCTCCCTCGGCGACGACACCCGTCTCGTCGGCTCGTTCCGGGCCCACGGCCTGATGGTCCCGGTCTGGGACCTGCCGACCTCGATGCGCGCCGAGGACTGCGAGAAGCCGGCCGCCGAGTTCGCCGAGCGGCTCGCGGCGGCGCTGGCCACCGACGCTCCGCTCACCCCGGAAGAGCGTCGCGCCCGTGGCGGGCTCACCAACCGTCAGGTCACTCTGAGCTGAACCCCTGGCGCTTGTGGTGACGGTGCGGACTGACAGACCAACCAGTCGGTGACTTCCGCCACAACTCCTCGTGCGGCCAGGTAAATCCCTGTCCGAATAACCGAGATCGAATTTGCGAACCGCAGATCTCTTGTTACCGTTCTAGAAGCCCGGTCGCTGGTGCATCCCCCGTCGCCAGCGATCGGGTCTTCTCATGCCCGGACGGATCCCGTCCCGAGGCTCAACTGCCGCCCGACGCAGCCATGTTGCTTCCCGCTCGCAGCAGCAGCGGCGTGCTGCCTCCCTCTCCCGAACCCGCGAATTCCGCCACGGCCGAATATGCCGAAGCCGCACCCCGCGAGCGCTCCCGCGGCGTCTCGCACGCCCCCGGTTCATCCCGTGCGGGAACAGCGCAACGCACTTGTACGGTCCGCCCTCCGGGCCCCATGAGGGTGAGCAGGGAGTCGAGCTGCTGGCCGCCCGCGTTGCGGTAGTACGTACGCGCCCACGTGTCGGGGCCCTCCGTCAGCACGCACGTCTGCGCCTCGATCCCGTCGGGAGAGGTCAGATCGGGACCGCAGTGCGAGGCGCGGCCTGGAACGTCCGACGGGGCCCGTTCGGCCGACGGGGAGGAGGACTCGGGCGCGGGGGTCGGCGGGGCCTTCGGGGCTCCGAGGCCGAGCCCCGGCAGCAGTCCGCCTTCGGCCCGCCGCTCTGCCTCCTCCGCGCGCGGCTTGGCATCACCGTCCGGGTCCGGACCGGCGGCCTCGCCGGCGAGGGCGACCAGGGGCAGGAACACGGCACACACCACGGCGGCCCCGAGCCCGATCATGCGGAGATTCATGGGACCCACCTGCCCGGCTGGCTGCGACGTGTGAACGGTGGGGCGAAGATATCGGCGGATCGGCGGCGCACGGCGCGCCGCGCGCCCAATTCCCGTACAAGTCGGGCCGCCTCACACCCGTACGGGTGAGGCAGCCCCCCGAAGCACCGCACGTCCGGGCCCCCGCGTGCCCCCCCCCTACAGGTCGGCACCCGGCCGTCCCCGACCGTCTCCCCGACCGTCCCCGACCGTCTCCCTGACCGTCCCCCGACGGTCGTCAGTACGCGAGCCTGCTGCCGCCGCCCGGCGCTCCCGTGCTCGCCTCCACCAGCGCGTCCACGACCGCCTCCACGTCGGGCAGCCAGGGCCGGGCCGAACCCTCCAGCGGCGCACGCTCCCAGCGGACCTGTCCCGTCCCCGCGACCGACGGCGGCAGCAGCAGATAGCCGCCCTCGCCGTGGAACCGCAGCGAACTGGGCACGCTGTCCTTCGCGTAGAGGAGTTCGCCCAGCTGTTCCAGGCCGTACGGGGCGACGAGCAGCGACCAGCGCGTGGGCGTCGCCACCACCGGTCCGAGCCGCATGCCCATCGCGTCGAGTGCCACCAGGGCACGCGCCCCCGCGACGGCCGGCAGGCTCACCGCGCACGGCGCGGCGCCTCCCGTGGCCAGGACGACCGGGGCGTCCGCGCGCCTGGTCCACCACCAACGGATCATGCGCTCGTCGGTGGTCGCCGCGAGCAGTCCGGGGTCGAAGGGGTGCGCGCCGGGGACGACACACCCCGGGTCGGGGCAGGCGCAGCCTGGCCCTCTGGACGTGCGGGTCGTCGCCTTCAGCCCCACGCCGGGCAGTACGGGCCAGCCCCACTCGGTGGCGCAGACGAGCGCCGCGTCGAGATGGACGGTCCTTTCCCTGCGCCGGAACCGGAACCTGCGTCGCCTTCCGAGGATCTCGCGCATGAGCGCTCGTTCCTTTCCATTGAACGCCGAATCCACATCACACCATGTGCAGATCACTTCACTGTGCGTATCAGCGCGTACAAGGTCGGCGGTTCACCGCCCCGTGGTGGGGCGGGAGGGGCCGAGCTGAGGCTCGTCGTCCATTGAAGGGGCGCGGCCTGCGGCGGTGAGGACGCCCAGGCACCCTGCCAGGTTCCGGGGCGGTTCCAACTGCCCCTGGCCATCACCGATTACGTACCCATCACGTTCAAATCAACGCGCTTTCAAACGACGCCAGTCGACCGCAAAAGGTGCGCCGCGGGGGTAATTTTCGGCCAACTTGGCCTGCACTTCAACCCTTCTGCCAAACCCCACGGACACCACAAGTCCCGTGGGGACAATGCTGGACATCGCTCCTCTTGTGCGTGTACATGTGGATGCATTGCTAGCGGCGCAGATTGACATGGGGGTTTGCGATGCTATGGAGCGAAACGCACCCGTCGGAAAGCCGGCCGACATGAGCGCCCCACACCTGCCGAAAGTGGCTGGAATCGATGCCACGGTTCCCTCGCCCGCGCACACTACCGCGCCTGTTCCGCCCGTACACCCGTCCGTATCGAACCTCCCCGCCATCCCCGGCGCGATGATCCAGGACCGGCTGGCCGGCTGGGTCTCCGACCTCACCACCCTGCACGAACTCACCGAACGCCTGATCAGGACCGGTTCGCTGGACGAAGCGCTGCGCGAGGTGCTGCGCGCCGGAGCTGCCCTCGTCGGCGCCCGCCGCGGCATGGCCGTCCTCGAACCCGGGGACGGTCTCGGCCCCACCTCCACCATCGGTCTCGGACTCGCCCATGCCGACCTCGGCACCATCGAGACCGTGCCGCGCAGCGCCACCTCGTACGGCCGCATCCTCGACGGCCTCCCCGAACCGGCCCCCACACGGGCTGTCCCGGACCCGGCCGGCGCCCCCGGCTTCCCCGAACCGACCGGCGCCCCCGGCTTCCCCGATCCGGTCGCCTCGTCCCACCCGGCCTCGTCCCACCCGGCCTCGTCCCACCCGGCCCCGGCGCCCCACCACCCGATGACCGTTCCCGATCCGATCGCCGTCCCCGACCTGCTCGGGGAGGCGGAGCTCGACCCCCGCCAGCGCGAGGTCGCCGCCCGGCTCGGCTACGCCGCCAGCTACGCCCTCCCCCTCGCCACCGAGGCGGCGGGGAAACTCGGCGCCGTCGTCTGGCTCTACGACGAACCCGCCGAACCCGCCGAACGCCAGCGCCACCTCGTCGGCCTCTACAGCCGCCACGCCACCGAACACCTCGCCCGCCTCCTGGAGCTGGAACGGGCCCGCGTCCAGGTCGCCACCGTCGCCGAGGAGTTGCTGCCCAGCCGCCTCCCCCGGGTGCCGGGCGTCCAGCTCGCCGCCCGCCACCGCACCGGCCCCCGGGGCGGCGGCGACTGGTACGACGCACTGCCGCTGCCCGAGGGCGCACTCGGTCTCGCCGTCGGCTCCGTCTCCGGGACCGGCCCCAGCGCGCTCGCCGCCATGGGCCGCCTGCGCGCCTCCCTGCGCGCGTACGCGGTCATGGAGGGCGAGGACCCCGTCGCCGTCCTCTCCGACCTGGAGCTTCTGCTCCGCCTCACCGAGCCCGCCCGCTCGGCCACCGCGCTCTTCGCCTACTCCGAGCCGAAGCAGCGCAGACTCGTCCTCGCCGGAGCCGGGCACACCCCGCCACTGATCATCGGCGACCC
>NZ_JBHUYJ010000017.1:45399-98315 GCF_042668715.1 Streptomyces sp. NPDC057271 | reverse complement strand
CCCCGACCCCGAGCCCTACCCCGAGCCCTACCCCGACCCCGACCCCGACCCCGACCCCGGCCGTGACCCCGAGCCCTACCCCGACCCCGAGCCCCACCCCGACCCCGCCCCACGCGCCGGTCCAACGCGCCACCGCCCCCGGAACGGTGAGCCGCGGCGAGGCGCCGCCGGTCGTCCCGCGCGTACGCCTCGACCCGGCGCCCGCCCAGACGGCCGCCGGCTCCGTGCAGAGGACGGCCTCCCCGCTGCCGATGCCGTTCACGAGGGGCGCCGGACCGGGACGCGGGGCCGAGCCCACCCCGCCCCGCGTCGTACCGGCACCGGCCGCCAACCGGCTTCAGACCAAGGCGGTCCAGCGGATGGCGCAGGAGGGGCTCGGCGGCGTCCCGGTGACCCCGGTGACCCGTGCCACGTCCACCTCGGCCGCCTCCACCCCCTCGGCCACCGGGACGACGTCCTCGACGCGCCCGGCCGCCGCGACCACGTCCACATCGGCGTCCAACCCGCGAGGGCCCGAGATCGAGGAGCTGGCCAGGCAGCTGATCGACCCGGTGGCCCGGCTGCTCCGGGCCGAGATGCGCCGAGGTCGGGAACGCACGGGACGTCCGTACGACAGCCGCCGCTGACCTCCGGCCGCTGAGACCCCGGCCGCCGACCCCCGGCGCCACTCCAGACACAGACCAGCACACAGACCGGCACGCAGACCGGCACGCAGACCGGCACGCAGACCGGCACACAGAACGGGCCTCCGGGCCAAGGAGAGAGATGACGGACAGCATCGTCGCGACGAGCGTGTTCTTCCGGCTCGCAATCGGCGGCAACGACCTCGGTGCCTTCCACACCTGCTCCGGCCTCGGCGCGGAGGTGGAGATGCACCAGTACGCGGAGGGCGGCAACAACGGGTTCGCCTGGCAGCTCCCCGGCCGCATCACCTGGTCCAACATCACCCTGACCCGGCCCGTCACCGCGGACACCGCCAAGATCGCCCGCTGGCTCGACGAGATCATCGAGCGGGTCGAGCCCAAGGACGGGGAGATCGTCGCGCTCAGGCCCGACCTCAGCCGCATCGTCAGCTGGCAGGTCCTCGGCATCGTCCCGGTGCGCTGGCAGGGCCCGTCGTTCGACCCGGCGAACTCCCAGGCCGCGATCGAGACCCTGGAGATCGCCCACGAGGGCCTGCGCCCGTCCTGAGAACCGGCAACACCCACGGAGAGGAGGTACGGACGCGATGGCACCCGCCCGATCGAGCCGCGCACGGGCCCAGCTGACGATCATGGAGCCGCCCGCGAAGGTCGGCGCCAAGCCCGGCGGCACCCTGGCCCGGGTGAAGCTCCAGTTCAACCCGTCGGCGCTGACCATGAGCAAGTCCACCGAGTGGCGGCGCACACCGTCCCGGATGGCGGGCCAGTCGGCCCTGCCCGAGTTCGTCGGCAGCGGACCGCGTTCGCTCTCCCTCGAGGTCTTCCTCGACGCCACGGCCACACACGACAACTCCGTGGAACAGGCCGTGCAGCAGATGATGACGGCCTGTGTGCCCACCAAGGCCAGCCTGGCCCGCAAGACACCGGCCAGCCCCTGGGTGCGGTTCGAATGGGGCACGTCGAAGACGACCTCGTTCGACGGCGTGCTGTCCAACTTCTCCGTCAACTACACCCTGTTCGACGTGGACGGGAAGCCGCTACGCGCCACCTGCTCGCTGTCGATCGAGGAGGCGAGCGTCGACCCGCCGGGCCAGAACCCGACGTCGGGCTCGCGCGAGGCACGCCGTACGCACCGGGTCGTCGCGGGCGACAGCCTGCCGCTGCTGGCCTGGCGCGAGTACGGGGACGCCACCGCCTGGCGCGTCATCGCCGAGGCCAACGGCATCGACGACCCCATGGTGCTCGCGCCCGGTACGGAACTCGTCGTGCCCGGCGCCGACGGAACAGCGGAGGAGGACCGATGAGCGCCGCCACGGAGTCGCGGGGCGGCCGGTCGTTCGCGGCCGACCCGATCGTCGAGGCCCCCGCCGAACTGCCGCCCGCCTGGGTCGCGCAGTTGGTCAGCTGTGTGGTCGACGAGAACGTCGGACTGCCGGACACCGCGCTGCTGACCTACCGCGACCCGAACCACGAACTGCTCACCGCCACCGGCATCACCATCGGCACGCCGCTGAAGATCTCGGTGGTGACCGTCACCGGGCAGGCCAGGGAGCGCCTGTTCACGGGCGAGGTGACGGCCGTCGAACTGGACACCGACACCACGGGGTCGTTCACGGTGATCCGCGCGTACTCCAAGGCGCACCGCCTTCAGCGCGGCCGCAAGGTCGTCGCGTACCGCAACATGACGACGGCGGACATCGTCCGGAAGGTCGCCGCCGGGGCCGGTCTGGCCTGCGGAAAGATCGAGGCGGCACCGGTCACCCATCAGCAGCTCTCCCAACCCAACGTCTCCGACTGGGAGTTCCTCCAGTACCTGGCGGGGGAGAGCGGTGCCCATGTGCGGGTCGACGAGAAGGGCCTGCTGCAGTTCGTGAAGCCGACGCCCGCCGCGTCCGCGCCGGCCCCGTCCACCCCGGCGACCCGCAGTCCGTTGGTCCTGGAGTACGGCCGCAACCTGCTGGCCCTGCGGGCCGTCCTGACGGGCGCCGACGGGGCGGGCAACGTGGAGGTGCGCGGCTGGAACGTGACCACCAAGACCCCGCTGGTCGCCACCCGGCCGGCCGTCCGCAGCACCACCGTCACCCCGGGACTCAACCCGTCGGTGGCGTCCGCGTTCGGCGCGTCCGCGAAGGTCACCGTCACCGACACCCCGTACCGTTCACAGGCCGAGACGACGGCCGTGGCCGGTTCGGTGGCCGCGTCGGTGAGCGCCGGGTTCGGCGAGATCGAGGCGGTCGCCGAGGGGAACCCCAAGCTGCGGGCGGGCAAGCCGGTCGCCCTCGGCAACGTGGGCCCCGCGTTCTCCGGCCGGTACACGGCCACCGCCGCCCACCACGTCCTGGAGCCGCAGGGCGGCTACCGTACGACGATCGTCGTGAGCTCCTCGCCCGACCGCTCCCTCACCGGCCTCGCCACGGGCGGGAACGCGCCCGCGCGCGGGTCGCGCATGCCCGGTCTGGCGATCGGCGTGGTCACCGACATCCGGGAGGCGGGCGGCGGCCAGCGCGGCTGGGTGAAGCTGAAGTTCCCCTGGCTCGACGCCACCTACGTGACGGACTGGGTACGGACCGTCCAGTGGGGCGGCCAGGGCGGGGGAGGGGTCTTCAGCCCGGAGGTCAACGACGAGGTGCTCGTCGGATTCGAGCAGGGACTCCTCGACAGTCCGTACGTGCTCGGCGGTCTCTACAACGGCGTGGACAAGCCGTCACCGCACGACGTCCCACTGGTCGACAAGACCAGCGGCAAGGTCCAACGCCGCTCCCTGGTGTCCCGCTCGGGCCACCGCCTCGAACTGCTCGACACCCCGCGCGGCACGTCCGGGGTACGCCTGGCCAGTGGGAACAAGCGGCTGGAGGTGAAGCTCGACGAGCGCCGCAACCGGCTCGAACTCACGGTGTTCGGCCCGGGCGGCAGACGGGCGTTGAGCTCGGTGACGCTGACCCCGAAGGGCATCACGCTCGACGCGGGGACCGGGACGCTCGACCTGAACGGCCGGACGGTGAACATCAACGGCAAGACGGGGGTGACGGTGGACGGCGGGCTGCTGGCGACGATCAAGGCGCGGATGATCCGCCTCAACTGACGAAGGCCCGGGCCGCCCGCGCATGCCGGGGGCCGCACATGCGGAGGGCCCCGGACACACCGGGGCCTGCCCTCCACCACACACCACAACTCCCTCATCCTCATTGTCAGCAAGGAGAAAGAGAATGCCTCCCGCAGCCCGCGTCGGGGACCCCACGGCCCACGGCGGTGTCATCGGCACCCCGCCGCCCGGCGCCGTCCTGGTCCCCACCGTGCTCATCGGCGGCAAGCCGGCCGCGGTGACAGGAAGCCTGCACGCGTGCGTACCCCACGCCTACCTCGGTCCGGCCAACGTGATCATGCCGAACCCACGCACCGCCGTGGGCGGGCCCGTACTGATCGGCGGGCTGCCCGCCGCCTGCGTACGGGACCAGACGAGCTGCGGGGCGCAGATCGTGGCCGGCGCGGTCAACGTCCTCATCGGGGGGCCGATGTGAGCGAGCGGTTCATCGGCCGGGGCTGGGGCTTCCCGCTCCGGGTGAGCCCCACCGGCGGGATCGGCATGGTGGAGCGCGACCGGGAGATCGAGGAGGCGATCCGCCTGGTCCTCGGCACGGCGCCGGGCGAGCGCCCGATGCGCCCCGAGTTCGGCTGCGGGATCCACGAGTACGTCTTCGCGCCCGGCGACGGCGAGACGGCCGGCCGGATCGGCCACGAGGTGCGGACGGCGCTGGAGCGCTGGGAGCCGCGGATCGAGGTCGACGACGTGGTGGTCGCGTTCGACGCGGTGGACGACGGCATCTTCTACATCGACGTCCGGTACACGGTCCGGTCCACCAACGACCTGCGGAACCTGGTCTTCCCGTTCTACTCCATCCCCTCCCACGAGGGATCCGACGAGACGGGAGGACGCTGATGGCTCTGCCCTCACCGAACCTGGACGACCGGCGTTTCCAGCAGCTGGTCGACGAGGCGAAGCGGTACGTGCAACAGGCGGCACCGGAGTGGACCGACCACAACGTGTCGGACCCCGGGGTCACGCTCATCGAGACCTTCGCCTACATGGTCGACCAGCTGCTCTACCGGCTGAACCGGGTGCCGGAGAAGAACTACGCCGCGTTCCTCGACCTGTTGGGCGTCCGGCTGTTCCCGCCGACGGCCGCGACGGCGGACGTCGACTTCTGGCTCTCCGCGCCCCAGCCCGACACGGTGATGCTGCGGGCGGGCGTCGAGGTGGCCACCGTACGGAGCGAGACCGAGGACGCGGTGGTGTTCAGCACCGCCGCCGACCTGCCGATCGTGCCCAGCTCCCTCACCCGCCTCGTGACCGCCCCGGCCGGCGGCGAGCAGACGGACCGGACGACGGCGCTCGGCGAGGGCCGCGACATCCCGTGCTTCCAGGCGGCCCCGGCCCCCGGTGACGCGTTGCTGTTCGGACTGCCGACGGCCGTGCCGCACTGCATCGTCGCCGTCCGGCTCGACAGCCGCGTCGAGGGCGTCGGCGTCGACCCCCGGCAGCCGCCCCTCGTGTGGGAGGCATGGGACGGCGCCCGGTGGGTGGTCTGCGAGACCGGTTCGGACACCACGGGCGGGCTCAACAGGCCCGGCGAGGTCATCGTGTTCGTACCGGCGGGACACACCGCGTCGGTGGTCGCGGGCACGCGCGCCGGCTGGCTGCGCTGCCGCGTCACCGCGCCCGAGGCGGGCCAGCCGTTCTACTCCGAGTCGCCCACGATCCGCGAGGCGGAGGTGTTCACGGTGGGCGGCACGATGGCGGTCGAGCACGCGGAGACCGTGTACGACACCCTGCTCGGCGCCTCCGACGGGGTGGCGGGCCAGCGGTTCCGGCTTCCCCGGCCGCCGCTGCTGCTCGACGGCGAACCGGTGGTGGTCGAGGTGTCCTCGGCCGAGGGCTGGCAGACCTGGACGGCGGTGGACCACTTCGGCGACTCGTCGCCCACCGACCGGCACGTGGTCGTGGACGCCACGAACGGCGAGTTCACCTTCCCGCCCGCGCTGCGGGAGCCCGACGGCACCGTGCGCACATACGGGGCGGTGCCCGACCAGGGAGCCCAGGTCCGGGTCCCGCGCCACCGCACCGGCGGCGGCGCCGGCGGCAACGTGGCGCGCGGCGCGATCTCGGTGCTGCGCAGCTCCGTCCCGTACGTGGCCCGGGTCGAGAACCGCGAGGCGGCGCGCGGCGGGGTGGACGGCGAGACCGTCGACAACGCCAAGGTGCGGGCGCCGCACGTGCTGCGGATACGGGACCGGGCGGTCACGGCCCAGGACTACGAGTTCATCGCCCGCGAGGCGGCGCCCTCGGTGCGGCGGGTGCGCTGTCTGCCCGCCGTGGCGGGGGAGGGCGGGGCGGTACGGGTGCTGATCGTCCCGGACGCGGTCGCCGACGAGGGGGACGACCGGCTCCGGTTCGAGCAGCTGATCCCCTCCGAGCAGGTCCTGTCGGCGATCACGGCCCGCCTGGACGAACGCCGCCTGGTCGGCACACGCCTGGTGGTGGAGCCCCCCGCGTACCAGGGGATCACGGTGGTGGCACGCCTGATCGCCGACCCCCAGGACGTGGACCGGGTACGGGAGGACGCGCTCGCCGCGCTGTTCCGGCACTTCAACCCGCTGCACGGCGGAGCCGACGGCAGGGGCTGGGCGTTCGGCCGCCCCGTCCAGTACGGAGAGGCGTTCGCGGTCCTCCAACGGGCGGCCCGGAACGCCCTGGTGGACGAGGTCCGCCTCTTCCCCGCCGACCCGGTGACCGGCCGCCGTGGCGCCCCGGCCGAACGGATCGACGTGGCCCGCAACGCCCTGGTCTTCTCGTACCAGCACCAGGTGGTCGTGACCCCCGGGGACCTGGGGGGTGCGACATGACCAGAGCAGCGGTCCCCGGCCTGCCGAGCCGCCACCCGATCGGCGGCCTGCTCCCGGCCCTGTACGCGGAGGACGACTTCGCACAGCGCTTCACGACGGGCCTCGACACGGTCCTGGCCCCGGTGCTGTCGACCCTGGACAACCTTCCGGCGTACTTCGACCCCGCGCTCACGCCCCCGGACTTCCTGCGGTGGCTCGCGACCTGGCTGGGTGTGGAGCTGGACGAGGAGTGGCCGGAGGAACTGTCCAGAACGGTCGTGGCCCGGGCGACGGACCTCCACCGCCGCCGCGGCACCCGCCGCGGCCTGGTGGAGAGCCTGCGCCTCTGCCTCGGGGTGGAGGCACGGATCGTCGACGGTGGCGGCGCCACCTGGTCGACGACGGCCGACTCGGAACTGCCCCCGGCACCCCCGGGCGAACTCCTCGTCCTGGTCTGGCCGGTCCGCACACCGACGGTGGACGAGCGCCAGGTCCTGGACGTGATCGCGGCGTCGTGCCCGGTCCACCTGACGTGCCGGGTGGAGATCCTCACCGGCCCACCGGAAGACGGAGGTAGCTGAGGCCATGCGCTCATGCCCGGACTGCGGAACGGCGAACGGCGAGACGGACGACTTCTGCGGCAACTGCGGCGGGTACCTGGGCTGGTCGCAGGAGGAGGAGAGGAAGGAGGAGCGTGAGGAGGCCCGGAAGGAGCCCCCGCAACCCCCGCTCGTCCCCCCGCCCGCGGCCCCACAGGAACGCCCGCCGGCCCCCGCGTCGGGACGCCCGTCGGTACCGCCGCCGGCCCCCGCGCCGGGACGCCCGTCGGTACCGCCGCCGGCACGCGCGTCGGGACGCCCGTCGGTACCGCCGCCGGCCCCCGCGCCGGGACGCCCGTCGGTACCGCCGCCGGCCCCCGCGTCGGGACGCCCGTCCGTACCGTCGCCGGGCCCCGCGCCGGAAACCCCGACGGGACTTCCGTCGTCACTCGCACCGGAGCTCCCGACGGAGCCTCAGCCGGGATTCCTGAGAGGGCTGCTGAGGGGCTTCCAGCAGGACCTCCCGGGTGAGCGTCCGACGGGACTGCAGTCGGGACGACAGGCGGACCTTCCGACGGACCTGCCGGCGGGACTCTCGGCGGACCTCCCGGGGGAGTTCGCGTCGGGACTGGCGTCGGGGCGACCGGTGGACCTGCCGACGGAACCGCCGGCGGGCCTCACGACCGATTCCCCGACGGACTCTTCGGCTGAACAGGAGGAGGGCACCCCCAAGGACCGCCCGGTGCCCACGACGCGTCCCGCTCCCGCCACCCCACCAAGGCCCACACACAGGCCCGCGAAGACTCCCACGACCGCGCCCGCGAGCACCCCCACTCCGCCGGCGATCCCCGCACGCACTCCGACCCCCGCACGCACCCCGACCCCCGCCCCCGACGCTCCGGTGGGGGCGGTGAAGCCGGCGAAGCCGATCGCCCAGCGCCCGAAGGTACGCCCGACGGCGGAACAGACGCAGCAGGTGGGCCCGCCGTGCCCGTCGTGCGGAACGCCGAACGCATCGGACCGCCGCTTCTGCCGCCGCTGCGCGACCCCGCTGCGCGTGACAGCCCAGGCGGCGCCGCTGCCGTGGTGGCGGACGGTGTGGCCGTTCCGCCGCAAGGTGCGATCGGGCTCGGGCCAGTGGGCACGCCGAACGGTGATCGCGGTCGTGGTGCTGGGCCTCCTGGTGGGGGGCTACTTCCTGATCCCGGCGGGCCGCTGGCTGTACGACGACGTGCGGGACAAGCTCTCGAAGGCGACGCACGTCACGCCGGCTTCGGTCGAGGCCACAGCGTCGGTCCCGAAGCACGGGCCGACGCTGGCGACGGACGGCCTGAGCAACACGTACTGGGGCGCGCCGGCAGTCGGCGACTCGCTGACCTTCACGTTCCGCTCCCCGCTCCGCCTGGTGGACGTGGTGGTCCACACGGGCGTCTCGAAGAAACCGGAGGCGCACCGCGATCAGGCCCGCCCGATCAGAGCGGACCTCCTGATCACGGCGTCGGACGGAACGACGAAGAAGAAGACGATCACCCTCGCGGACAAGCCGGGCCCCCAGACCGTCCAGACGGGTTACAGCGACGTCGTCTCGGTCCAACTGACCCTCCGCGAAGCGACGGGGCTCACCGAGGACCGCCACATAGCCCTGGCGGAGGTCGAGTTCTTCAGGAGGAGCTGACGTCCGTCGGCGGACGAACGCAGGAAGGAGCCGGCCCCGGCGGGAGGCCGGCGTCGGGTGGACCTCACTCCTCCAGCAGACGGCGGGCCTCGGTGAGGAGGCGCAGCAGCTCGGCGCGTGCTCGGGGGTCGGTGGCGTCGGCGTCGGCGTCGGCGTCGGGGGTGTGCGGGGGCCGGGACGTGAGGACGTGGAGGGCGACGGCGGCCTGGCGGGCGAAGAGGGACAGCAGGTCGAGTTCGGGAAGACCGGATCGCGCCTGGGGGGACGGGTCGAGCACTTCGAGGACGCCGAGCACCCGGTCGTCGTGGATGAGCGGGGCCGCCATCAGCGCTTCGGGGACGTAGCCGGTGGACTTGGCGACGGCACGGTCGAAGGATGCGCTGTCGTGCAGGTCGTCGACCACCATCGGTTCGCCGGAGGCGGCCACCCAGCCGGCGATGCCCCGGCCGCCCGGGAAGCGGCGGCCGACCAGGAACTCCTGGCCCTGCCCCGAGACGGCTTCGAAGACCAGCTCGTCGGCCGCCTCGTCGAGGAGCAGGATGGAGCTCGCCTGGGCGCCGAAGATGGCGCGTGCGGTGTCCACCACCGACTGCAGCAGTTCCGTCAGGGCCGGGTCCGGCCGGGGAGCTGTGGACACGGAGGATTCGTTCGTCTGGGTCATGGGGTCCCCCTTCTGGAGTGGTGTCGGGTCGTCACCGAAGTCCGTCGACACGGACGTTGGCAGCCGACAGGTACAGGGCGTTCTTCAGCTGGAACGGCGTCAGCCGGGGACGGCTCGACAGGATGCGCGCGCAGAGACCGGCGACGAACGGGGTCGCGAAACTGTTGCCGGAGCTCCGGATCGACGTCCCGCCGAGCCAGGCCACCTCGACCTTCTGGCCCGGGGCGAAGAACTCCACCGGGGGCTCGGGGTTGTAGAGGTACAGGTTCGGGTCGTCCTCCTGGTGGCTGCCGACCGAGATCACCGAGGAGAACCGCCAGGGGAAGCTCTCCACCTGTGTGTTGTGCGCCGAGGCGACGATCACGGTCCGCTGGAAGTACGCCTCGTCGGCCAGTTTGCGCAGCTCCTCCGAGAAGCGGTCGCGTGTGGTCGACAGGCTGAGGTTCACGACGTCGAACCGCTGGTGCACAGCCCACTGGATCCCCGCGAGCAGGGCGTCCCCGCTGCCGGAGAACCGCTCACCGAGCACCCGGACGCTGGACAGCTCGCACTCCGGTGCCGTGCGCCGGATGATGCCCGCGCAGGCGGTGCCGTGGCCGCAGGCGTCCCCCTCCTCGGTCTCCTCGACGTGGATGCCGGCGTCGTCCTTGAACACGCGCCAGGCCTGGGAGACCGGGCCGACCATCGGGTGGTCCCGTTCGACACCCGAGTCGACCACGCACACCCGCACGCCGCGCCCGGTGCCGCCGACGAGACCCGGCCCGGGGGGATCCGGGGGGCCGTCGGCCTCGACGGGTACGTCGGCCGGGCCGCGTCCCCGCAGGCCCCAGGTAAGGCCGGGCACGGGTTGCTGCGGGGCGGTCATCGTACGGTCTCCCTTGCGGTTTCGGCGGTCTCGGCCGCCACGTTGTCGGCTCCTCGGCGTGGTCCGTGTCCGGCCGGGAAGCCCCGGCACAGGTCGGCCATGGCGTCGGCGCGGCGGACGGCGGGGAGATGGCCCTTGGCCGCGAAGCGCCGCCGTGCGAGCGCCGTCGCCTCGGCCGCGTGGGCCGGGCGCCCCAGGGCGAGGGCGGTGCGGGCAAGGTCGAGAGCGGCGGTTCCCTGGACGATCGGCGAGTCGGTGAGGTCCGCGGTGGCGAGTGCCCGGGCGGCAAGCCGCGTGGCGGTCGCGGCGTCTCCGCGGGCCGCGGCGATCCGGGCACGCATCCCGTCGAGGTCGGCCGAATCCGCGTTCGGCCGGCGCGGGTCGGAGTGCTCACCGTCCTCGGCCCGTCCCGGTCCGCCGCCGGTTCCGTCTGCGCCACGAGTACGGTCACCCCCGGTACGGGTGCGGTCACCTCCGCCGGTACGGGTACGGTCGCTCTCTCCCGTACCGCCGCCGTCCTCCCGTACGCCCTCCAGATCGGCGAGGTCAGCAGACGCCGTACGCCAGTCGCCGAGGTCCAGCCGGATGCGTGTGGCGTCCAGCACCGCACGGCGCCGCAGCCCCGAGGCACCCAGTTCCCGGGCCGCGGCGGCGGCCCCGTCCAGCGTCAGCAGCGCCTCCTCCCGGCGGCCGGCCAGATCGGCCACGGTCGCGGCGAAGATCGGCAGGAAGGCGTCGGCCTCCGCGTAGCCGAGTCCCTTCGCGAGGTGTTCCGCCTCGGCCAGGCAGGCCAGGGCCCCGTCCTCGTCGTCGTGGAGAGCCAGCAGCACCGCCAGCGGGCAGTTGAGCGTCAGCCGGACGGCGCGGCGGCCCGGTCCCTGGTCGGTGAGGAGATCACGGCATTGGGCCACGGCCTGCGCGACCGGTCGGGGCCCGCACCAGAGCGAGACCCCCGTCGCACCGAGGGCCGCGGCGCGCTCCGGCTCGGCGTCGTCGCGGACCGCGTGCGCCAGCGCGCGGGCGAGCAGCCGCTCGGCGTCCCCGTGCCGCCCCTCCTCCTGGCGGGCCTGGGCGAGCCGCAGGCAGGCCCTGGCCTGTCCGAGGTCGTCGTGGGCGGCCTCGAAAACCGGCAGGGTGGCGCGGGCGGCCTCGGCCGGCGACTCGGCCGGCCCGGCGAACCGGCCGGCGGAGGCCAGGGCGAGCCGGGCGTGCGCGGCCTCCACCACGGCTCCGCCGAAGGCGCCGTCACCGTTCGCCGCCGGGGCGCCGGCCAGTACCTCTTCGAGCAGCGCCTGGCCCTCCGCGGCGCGCCCCAGGTCCAGCAGCGTCTGGCCGAGCCGCCGACGTGTCGCCGTGCTGTTGGGCTCGCCGGGCTCGTACCGAGCGGTGGCCCTGGACAGCAGATCGGCGGCCCATACGGGGTCGGCGTGGGCCAGCGCCAGACGGCCCGCGTCGGCGAGCGCGTCGGCGGCGCGTCGGCGCAACTCGTCGGTGTGGGCGTCCTGGGCGCCCAGTTCGACCCGGTACCGGTGTGCCTGCTCCAGATGCGCGCCCACCGCGGCGCCACCTGCCTCGCGCACCGAAGCCAGGAGAGCGGCTCGTTCGTGCCGTTCGGCCCTGTCCTGCTTGGACTGGCAGTCGTAGACGACCTCCTGGATCAGCCCTCCGGCGAAGCGGAAGGACCTGCCGTCCGGTGTGACCAGACGGTGCCGGACCAGACGGTGCAGCGTGGCGCGGAGTTCGGCGTGGGCCCCGGATTCCAGGGGCGAGGAGGCGAGCGTCGGCGGGGGACCGGTGTGTGCCGACGAGGGACCGGCGAGCGTCGGCGGGGCGCCGGTGAATGCCGACGAGGGGACGACGGGTGGGACCGACGTGTCGGCGAGTGCCGTCAGCTCCTCGGCGGTGAAGTCGCGGCCCAGGACGGACGCCAGACCCAGGGCGCGGTGCTCGGGCGGGTCGAGTGCGTCGATGCGCGCGCCGATCAGGGCCTGCAACGGGAGCGGGACGCTGTCCGTGCCGACACCGTCTCCCGTGATCAGCAACTGCTCCAGGTGCAGTGGGTTTCCGCCCGCCCGCTCCAGGAGCTCGGGGGGCAGCGGCTCGCCGTTCGACGCGAACCCGGTCAGTTCGGTGGCGAGGAGCCGCGCCTCCTCGTCCGAGAGCCCGCCGAGCGGCACCGCGTCCGAGGCCAGTCCGGGCCGTACGTCGAGCAACTGGGGGCGGGTGAGCAGGACGACCAGGACGGCGGCGCCGGTGAGCGCGCGGACCAACTGGTCGAGGGCGTCGAAGAGGGGCTGCGCGGCCCAGTGGCAGTCGTCGATCACCAGGACCACGGGGCCCGTCCCGGAGAGCTGGGTGAGTACCTTGGCGAGTGCCGCGCAGGTGTCCGTGAGCGACGGGTTGGGGGTGCCGTCCAGGAGCAGGCCGTGGTTGAGCAACTCCAGTTCTGGTGACGGTGTGAGCCTGCCGCCCGCCTTCAGCGCGGCGGCCACGGCGTCGGCGAGCGGCCCGAGGCTGGCCTGCTCGCCCCGCGACCGGCAGCGGCCGAAGCCGTGGCGCAGACCGCCGGGTGACGCTGTCTCCAGGTCGAGCCACTCCCTGAGCAGCCGGGTCTTGCCCTGGCCCGCTTCCCCGCTGAAGACCAGTCGGCCGGCCTGGCGTGCCCGCACGACCCGGTCCAGTGCCCTGTCGAGCAGGGCGAGTTCGTGACTGCGACCGACGAAACCCAGGTCGAAGCGGCGCAGCGCCTCCGGGCTGTCCTCCTCGTCCAGGCCGAGCAGCCGGTGGGCTGTGACCCGGTCACTCTTGCCCTTGAGGAGCAGCGGGCCGGTCTCCGCCGTCCGGACGCCCGGCCCCGCCGCGCGCAGTGTGTCCGGACCGATGAGGATCTCTCCGGCGGCGGCGTTCTGCTCCAGTCGCGCGGCGACGTTGACCACCTCGCCGGAGACCATGGACTGGCGTGTGGTGGACGAACCCGCCACCACCTGGCCGGTGTTGATGCCGATGCGCATCTCGAGCCGGACGCCGAACGTCGTGTCGAGACGGGCGTTGAGTCCGGTGAGCGCCTCCCGCATGGCCAGGGCGGCGGTGATCGCCCGCCGGGCGTCGTCCTCCCGAACCGTGGGCACTCCGAAGACGGCCATCACGGCGTCTCCGATGAACTTCTCCACCGTGCCGCCCTGTTCCTCGATGCGCAGCCGCATCAGGTCGAACCAGCGGAGCGTCACCGAGCGCAGGGTCTCCGCGTCCAGTGCTCCGGAGAGTGCGGTGGAACCCACCAGATCGCAGAAGAGGGCGGTCACCACCTTGCGGCCGGTCGCCTCGGTGGTGCCCGGCACGGGAGCGCACGGGCTGCCGCAGGAGGGGCAGAACCGGGCGTCGGGCGGCAGTTCGCACCGGCACGAGGCGCAGGACATGGGTTCCTCCGTGGACAAGGGCTGGCGGGCGACCGGGCGACCCGGCGACCGGGTTACCCCGGCGACCGGGCGACCCGGCGACCCGGCGACCCGGCGGGGTCGCCGGGCGGGGTCGCCGGGCGGGCGAGGGTGGCCGGGCGGGCCGGATCAGAAGAGAGCGCCGCCCGCCACCTCGCCGGCCTGCAACTCGGCTCCGGGGATGCCGATATGGGCCTGCACCTCCGGTGCGGCCTCGTCGAGCCTTCCCTTGATGTCGATGAGCAGCGTGAGTTCCTCGGCGGTCAGGCCGCGCAGGACGTCGTGCTGTTCGTCGTTGAGGGCGTCGATGCTGAACCCTGCCGCGGCGAGAGCGGCCAGGGTGGGCTCGGACGGGGTGGGCCGTCCGGAGGCGGCGGAGTCGGGCGAGGGCGTGGGGTCGGGCGAGGGGGTGATGCCGGTCATGGGTGTCCTCCGGGGTCGGCGGCGAGGGAGAGGAAGAGCCGGGTGAGCAGGTTCGCCGTGTGGAGAGCGCTGACGGAGACCGAGGTCTGCTGGCGTGGGGTCAGGGGGAGTTCGTCGAGCACCGCGTGGAGCTCGCCGAGATGGCCGCCGTCGAGCTCCGCGTGCTCCCTGAGGGTGCGGAACGCCCCGTCCGGCAGCCCGGTGGCCTCGGCGAGGCGGTCCGCGAGCCAGGGCGCGGGCGCGTTGCCTTCCAGGACGGCCATGTAGCCGAGCAGCGTGGCAGGGTGCTCGTGCTCGATCCGGTAGTACTGCGCGCCGGCGAGTTCGGTGACGACGGGCGGCGGTACGGCGGCGGGCGCGGCGTCGACCGTGGCCAGGTCGTCGAGCAGCCAGGCGTCGTGGTCCCGTTCCTCATCCGCGTGCCGCCTGTAGTAGGCCGCGAGGCGCCGCGCGGGCGGGTCGTCGAGTTCGTCGCACCGCTCGGCGGCCCGTTGGAGCAGCGGCACCGAGGCCAGCACCAGGGGATGCATCGAGGCCAGGTAGCGGACGTACCGACCGCGCAGGCCTTCCGGTCGCCAGAGGGCCGCGGTGGCGGCCTTGAGCGCGGGGGCGCCCAGCGCCAGCTTGATGCCGAGCACGGCGGAGGGCGGCAGGTCGCGCGCGGCGGGGACCCTCGGGCCGACCCCGGCGGATCCTGCGCTGCCGGGCCCGCGGCGCGTGGCGGACGGGCCGGGCGCGGTCGTGGCCGAGGCGCTCATCGGCGGTCGCCCGCCTGTGCGGGCGCCAGTTCGACCAGGTCCGCGTAGCGGGAGCAGCCCAGCCGGCGCACCAGGGCGGCCGGGCCTGCGGCGAGCTGCTGCTCCGCGGTGAGTTCGTCGAGGAGCTTGCCGACCCGGCCGCCCGCGTCCCGTGCCGCGCCCGCGAGGACCTCCGGCCGGTCGGCGAGCCCGCGGCAGGTGTCGCAGTAGCCCTTCGGGGCGGGGGAGGCGTCGTAGCGGGCGTGCAGACGGCGGGGTCCCACGGTGCGCAGCATCCGCAGCACGGGGGAGTCCAGGGACCGTTCCCGTACGGTGGCCCAGTCGTCCTGGGCGATGTGTCCGAGGCGCAGGTGGCTGGGGACGGGCCGCCGGTCCACGGTCCACTGGCTGCAGCAGGCGACCACGGTCCCGTCGAAGGCGACCACCGGCCAGGCCGCCAGGGAGCACGAGTCCGTCGGGGAGCTTTCCGGAACGGCCGGCTTCACCCGCACCAGGCCCGCGGCGCGGCCGAGCGGCCGGATCTCGTTGACGAGCATGGGCACCCGGTCGGCGAACACGCGGCGGATGTCCGCGACGGCGTCCTCCAGGTACGGGTCGTCGGGGCCGGTCCCGGTGAGGTGGACGCTGACGGGGACGCCGGCGTCGAGGACGGCCCGGAGGGCGCGGAGGACGCCCTCGCGCGGGATCTCGCGTTCGTGGTGGGCGTCCAGGCTCGCCGAGAAGTGGTCGAGCGTGCCGATCGCCCGCATGATCCGGTCGGGTACGCGTCCCTCGCGTGCGAAGTACATCCCGCTGAGCAGTGCCACCCGGGAGCCCGCGGCGCGCGCCAGACCGGCGAGACGGGCGGCCAGCTCCGGCAGCAGCAGCGGTTCGCCGCCGGTCAGCATGACGACCTCCGGGCGGTTCGCCTCGCCGAACGAGCCGATGAAGCGCTGCAGGTGATCCGGGGCGGGTTCCTCGGCCGACGTCATGGAGGAGTCGGTGGAGCAGTGCGCGCAGCTCAGGGGGCAGCGCCGGGTGAGCGCCACCAACAGGCCGCCGCAGGGGACCGGACGCAGGCCGATGAGTTCTGCCAGCTGCATGTCTCCTCCTCCAGTCCTCCAAGCGCGTACCGCACGCCGCGCGTCCTGTGCGTACCGCGCACCGCGCGTCCTGTGCGTACCGCACGCGCAGGCCGACTCGGCACTCTGCCCTCACGCGGCAGATTTTCGGTTCACGGCCGCCTGGCAATCGGTTAAGTACCTGGTCGGGATGGGTGAGGCGGCAGGCCGGGTGCGGGAACGCGGGCGCCTGGAGGGTTCCGGCGCTGTCCCGGGCCCCGGTGTGGCGTCCGTATGCGGTCGCACGTCGGCCGTACGTCCGCCGGATCTCGGCCGTATACCGGTGTCGAACCGATGACCAGGCGTCGGCATACCGGGGATCCCTACGTTCTTCCTCAGTCGGCGCGACGGACGCCGTCAACGAAGGAGAGACACATGCCCGAGAACACGAACCCCGAGCCGGCGGACGAGGACATCGAGGTCGTCGCCCACACCGAGGAGGAGGAAGAGGAGGCGGGCAACTGCTTCACCAACAACAGCGACATGCTCCAGTGACTCGGTTCGTCGAGTCCTGAGCACTGAGCGCTGATCGGACCACCGGCCCTCGGACATCCATGCCGAGAGCCGGTGGCCCGCGGCCATCGTCCGCCCCGCCCCGAGGAAGTACCGAGTGACCCCCGTCGCCCGACCCGCACAGAGCCGGTACCCCGACACGGTTCGGCAGCACGCAGTACGAGAACTCCGCGGACCGCACGCCGACCCGCCCACCCGACAGGTGGGCCGCACCGTGCCGGGCCGCCCCGGCCGGGAGGCGTCGTGAACATCCTGCTCTGCCCGCTCAGCGACGGTGGCTACCTCTACCCGGCGATCGCCGCCGGGCGCGAACTGCGGCGCCGGGGGCACCACGTCAGCGTGCTGGGCCGGGCCTCCGCCGCACCCGTGGCGGCCGAGGCCGGGCTCCCGTTCGCCGCCGCGGAGGACTTCGGCGGGCGGCGGGCGTTCTCCGCCGCCCTGTGGGGGAAGACCGGTGTGACGCAGTACCGGGCGACCGTACGTGCCGCCCGGGCGTGCGGGGCGGATCTGCTCGTCACCTCCGTGCTGTGCAATGGCACGCTGCTCGCGGCCGAGGCGCTGGACATCCCCGTGGTGGTGGTCGGGCTCTCGGTCCACCTGTGGGACTACGGAGCGGGCGGCGACGGTGAGCCGCCGCTGGGCCGGACCCGGGAGAACCGGACGAGCGACGGGCGCCGAAGGTACGCCGAGGTGAGGGAACAGGCCGGGGCGGGGGCCCGTGCCTCCCGGTGGGGGGACAACCCACTGCTGGGCGACGCGCTGCTGCTCCGCGGCGATCCGGCGCTGGAGTACCCCGGCGCGGAACTGCCCGACCGGGTGTGGCAGGTGGGGCCCCTGGCCTGGGAGCCGACGCCCGACCAGGCCGAGGTCGAGGAGGTCAGGGACCACCTGGCGCGGTCCGGGAAGCCCGTCGTCTACGTGCACCTGGGCCGGGTCTTCGGCGGCGCCAGCCTGTGGCCCCAGCTCAACGAGACGTTCACCGGCGGCCGGTTCCAGGCCGTGGTCGAGCGGGGCCGCTCCACGCCCCCCGAGCCCGCCCCGGGCGCCGACATCCTGCCGGTCGGCAAGCCGTGGATGGGGCCGCTCGTCGACCTGGCCGGGATGGTGCTGACCAACGGCACCTCTGCCCCGGTGCTGGCCGCTCTGCTGCGCGGGCGAGCCCTCGCGGCCTCGCCCAACGGCTCCGAGCAGCCGTTGCTCACCGGCGCCTGCATGCGGGCCGGCGTGGCCGTGCGTCTGCCGAGGAACCCGTCGGCCGACTGGCCCGCGCTGCTGGAGTCGGCCTGGCAGGACGACGGCCTGAGGACCCGCGCCCGTGCACTCGGCCGCAGGCTGGCCACGGGGGACAGCGCCGCCCGCGCGGCCGACGTCGTCGAGCAAGTGGCTCAGCGATCCGCAATCCCGAAGGAGGACCATGAGTACGCGATCACCTGACCTCGACGAGGTCGGCGAGGCCGCGGAGAGGCTGTCGGTGGGCACGAGGCGGTGGATGGGGACCCACGCGGGGTACCTCGACTCCCCGGCCGCCCACGCCGAGCTGCCGGTGACCGCGCGGGTGAAGGCCCTTCTGCAACTCGGGCTGCTGTGCCACTACTGGGGAAGGGCGATTCCGGGGGAGGCCGCCCTGGGGGACGCGGTCGCGGTGGTGGACCGCGCCTGGCGGCGTCCGGACTTTCCGCTGCCCAGCGGCTTCGACCAGAGGAAGGCGCGGCACTTCCAGTTGCTGTACGCGGCCCTGGCACCGGCCGGGACCGCCACCGACGAGCACCGTGAGCTGCTCGCCCGGCTGGCGGCCGACGGCTATCTGGCGCCGGGCCGGAAGTCGCCCTACCTCCACCTGGGGGTCAGGTTCTTCGCCGATCTCGCGGGCGTCGGGCACCGGCTGGCGTCGTACCAGGAGCTGTACGAGTCCAGTCTCCTGGCACGAGCCGCCACGATGCCGGTGGCCGAGCTGGACGTCTGCGAGGTCACGGACACGGTCTTCTACCTCAGCGACTTCGGCTTCCGTGACCCCGGCCTGACCGAGGAGTCCCGGGAGCAGGCGTTGCGCGTCGTGGACCGGCTCATGGACCGGTGCGCGCGCGACGGGGCATGGGAGTACGCCGGCAAGCTCGTGCTCGCTCAGGCCTGTCTGGGCATGGACCCGCTGCGCACGCCGTCGGGGGCTGCCGGTATCCGGATGCTCGCCCACGCCCAGGCACAGGACGGCGCGATACCGGGGAAGACCTCGGCCGGGCGGGCTCCGGAGACCGCGACGCCCGAGGAGTACTTCCGTAAGGCCTATCAGGCGACCCTCGTCACGGCCCTGGTGATGACCATCATCACCGCAGGCCGGGCCGACGGGCTCGCGACGGCGGGACCATCGGCAGCACGGAGGGCGCTGTGAACCTGCGACAACTCGACCTGCCCGAGGGCGCGCGTCTCCTCGAAGGCAAGCGGAACCTGTGGTTTCTCGGTCGGGGCGGGGTCGCCCGCCTCGGCGTCCGGCACCTCACCGCCGACGGAGCACTGCGGCCCGAGACGGAAGACCGGCTGCGCGAGAGCGGCCTGTTCTCCTCCCCGCCGATCCGCTCCTACGGCCTGACCGTCCTCACCAGCACCCACTGCAACCTGGGCTGCGGATACTGCTTCCAGAACACCGCCCAGGACACGGCCGGCGGAAGCCGCCCGCCCAGGATCGCCCAGACCCGCCTCTCCTCGGAGACCATCACCTCGATCCTCGGCTTCACCGAGCGGCAGATGGCCGCGGCCGGTCTGGAGAAGCTGCGCATCCTGCTCTTCGGCGGAGAGCCGCTGCTCAATCCGCGAGGCTGCCTGGAACTGCTGGAGCGGGCCAGGGGCATCGGGATGTCCTCGGCCTGGATGATCTCCAACGCCACGCTCCTGACCCCGTGGATGGCACGGCAACTCGCCGACCTCGGACTGACCTCGATCCAGGTCACCTTCGACGGCGACCGCGCCGACCACGACCGGATCCGGATCGGCAGGGCGAACGGCAACGGCACGTTCGACACGATCGTCCGCAACATCGTCCAGGCCAGCGAGGTCTCACCGATCAAGTGGACCCTGCGGGTCAACGTCTCCCAGGAGACCTTCCACGGTGTCGACGCCCTGATCGAGCGGCTTGCGGAGGCGCTCGACCCCAGCCGCTGCGCCCTGTACTTCGCCAGGGTCGGCGACGTGGGCATCGGATTCGCCAACGACCTCCTCCACACCGGCGAGTTCACGTCCGGCTTCAGCCGGTGGCAGCGCCGGGCGCTCGACCTCGGCTTCACCGTGTCCCGCCCGGGCGCCCGCCGCCCGTGCCACACCTGCGGTCACACCGACGGCCGCTACGGAGCGGTGGTCAGCGCGGACGGAACCCTGGCCAGCTGCTGGGAGACCGCGGGCAAGCCCGACTGGGAGGTCGGCACGGTCGCCGACGGGTACCAGCCCGAGACGGTGACCCGCGACCGCTGGATCTCCTGCGAGGACCTCTACCAGTACGACGAGGACGCGCGCACCCTCGCGAGATTCCGCGACGACGTGGACGCGGCCCTGCTCGACTACCTGGACGAGACGGAGCGCCTGTAGCCATGCCATCGCCTCTTGACCAGCTCTCCGCCGGCGCACTCGACTGGGTGCGAGGGAACCTGGACCACTTCGACCCGTACGCGGCGAGCGCCCGGTCGGCGACGCACAAGCAGGCGAAGGCCGCACTGGAACTGGCGCTGCTCTGCCACTGCTCGGAGCGGCTGGACGGCACCCACGACGAGCGGCTGGGCGGCACCCACGACGAGCGGCTGGGTGAGGCGACCGCCCTGGTCCGCAAGCTCTGGCAGCATCCGGACTTCCCGCGCCTCTTCGAGACCCACCCCCAGGTCGCCTCCTCGTACGCGCTGATCTTCGCGGCGCTGGCCCCCGGCGGGATCGACGACACGGTGTGCCGGGCCGCGCTCGCACGGCTCACGCCCGACTTCCTCTCGCCACACGGCAAGTCACCCCTGAAGCGCATCGAGATCCGCTACTTCGCGGACAAGGCCGGTGTCCGCCACCAGGTCGAGCCGTACGCCGAGCTCGTCCCGCGCAGTCCGCTCGTCACCCTGCACGAGGCGGAGCCGCAGAACGGGCCGCCGCTCACCAACCCCCAGGGGTACTCCCTGACACACGCCGCCTTCTACCTCGGGGACTACGGCCGGGCCGACCCCGGGCTGACCGGCGACGCCCTGGCACGCGCCAGGGACCTGGTCTGCCGGATGCTCGGCCACTGTGTGGAGCACGATCGCTGGGACCTGGCCGCTGAACTCGTCACGACCCAGTTCATCCTGGGAATGGACCCGCTGCGCACGCCCTCGGGAGCCGCGGCCGTGGAGTGTCTGCTGCGGGCCCAGCGGGCCGACGGCGCGATCCCCGCACGGACGGCCGCGCTCAGGGGGGCGCAGACGGCTTCGGCCGAGGAGTTCTTCCAGAAGGCGTACCACCCGACGCTGGTGACCGCCCTCATGGCGCTGATCGTGTCCTCGGCGAGGCGGTCATGACGCCGCGTCTGACCCTCATCAACCGCGACTACACCCGGCTCTGGTTCGGGCAGGCGGTCTCGTCCCTCGGGGACATCGTGTTCAGTACCACCCTGGTGCTGTGGGTGGCCACCGTACTGGCGAGGGACGAGACATGGGCGCCGGCGGCGGTCAGCGGTGTCCTGCTGGCGGCCGGCGTCGCGGTGCTGTTCGTCGGTCCGATCGCGGGCGTCTTCGTCGACCGCTGGGACAAACGCCGCACGATGCTCGCCACCGAAGTGGTCCGCGGCGGGCTGGTGGCCCTGCTGACGGCCGTCTCCTTCCTGCCGGCCGGCACCCTCCCGGTCGGAGTGTGGCTCGCCCTCATCTACACGACCGTACTGGTGCTGAACGCGGCCGCCCGGTTCTTCGCACCGGCCCGTTTCACGGTCATCGCGGACGTGGTGACCGGGGACGCCGACCGTGCCCGGGCGGCAGGCATCACCCAGGCGACCAGCCAGACGGTCCTGATCGTCGGGCCGCCGCTCGCCGCGCCGTTGCTGTTCACGGTGGGCCTGCAATGGGCCCTGCTCTTCAACGCGCTCTCCTACCTGGTGTCGTACCTCGCCATCCGCGCCGTCCGGGTACCCGTACCCGTATCCACCCCCGAGGCGCGGCCGGCCGAGGAGGGCGGCACGGAGGAGCCCACCGGAAGGCGGGCCGAGGGGCGGGCCGGAGTGCTGCCGGAGTTCATGGCCGGCCTCCGCTTCTTCGCGCGCAGCAGCTTCCTGGTGGCGCTGCTGGTCATCGTGGTGATCGGCCAGTTCGGGGTCGGCGCCCTGAACACCCTCAACATCTTCTTCATCACCGAGAACCTCGACGCGTCGGCCCGCCTTTACGGCTATGTCGGCATGGCCATCGGGGTGGGCGGCATCATCGGCGCGCTGTGCGCCGGCCGGGTGGTGCAGTGGATCGGGGCGCGGCGGACCGTCTGGGTCGGCCTGCTGGTGAGCGGTGTCCTGCTGGTCGCCTATTCCCGGCAGACCGGGTTCCTGGGCGGCGCCGCCCTGCTCGTCCTCTTCACGATCCCCGTCACGATGCTGAACACCGCGACGGCACCGCTGCTGCTCGCCGCGGCGCCCGCCGCCTACCGGGGGCGGGTGTACTCCGTGTTCCAGCCGGTGACGCAGCTGGCCCTGGTGCTGTCGGCGGCGCTGTCCGGCTGGCTCGTCGGCAGCGTGCTGCTGGACTTCGAGGCCTCGGTGGCGGGCGTCCGGTTCGGTCCCATTGACACGATCTTCGCGGCGTCCGGGCTGATCATCGTGCTGTCCGGCGTCTACGCCCGGAAGACCCTCCCGCACGCGGCGACAGCCGAGGCCGGTGAGGCGGCCGGGACCAAGGGGGAGGCCACGGCCGACGGTACGGCCGGGACCGCCGGGCAGGCCGGGAAGCGGACCAGGAAAGAGGCCGGGGGCGGCGAGGTCGTCGCGCACCGCACGGCCGAGGAGGAGGAAGGGACCGCCACGCCATGAGTGAGCACCGAGTGAGCCTCGACACCCCACCCGTACAACGCCGGTACCCCCACGCGGACCGTCAGCACGTCGTGGAGGAACTCCACGGGCTGCGCGTCCCCGACCCGTACCGCTGGCTCGAGGACGCCGAGTCCGCCGAGACGCTCCGCTGGAGCGCGGAGCAGGAGGCCCTCTACGAGGCGGAGCGGGCTGCCTGGCCCGGCCTGGAGCAGTGGCAGGCGGAGGTGGCGGCGCTCGGCGCCGTCGATCGCGCGATGCCGCCCAAGGTCTGTGGCGGCAGGGTCTTCTGGCTGCGGCGGGAAGCCGGCCGGGACCATCCCGTGCTCGTGGTGGCGGACGCCGGGGCGGGCACGCCGGAGCGGTTGCTGCTGGACCCCTGTGCTCTCGATCCGTCCGGACGCACCGTGCTGGACGCCTGGCAGCCCAGCCCCGAAGGCGACCTGCTGGCCTATCAGGTCTCCCGGAACGGCACGGAGGACTCGCGGCTCTGGGTGGTCGATGTGGCCACCGGGAAGGTCGTCGACGGGCCGGTGGACCGGGTGCGGAAGTCGTCGGTCGGCTGGCTGCCCGGCGGCGAGGCGTTCTACTACGTCAGACGGCTGGACCCGCGGCTGAACCCCGGCGAGGAGCGCTACCACCGCCGCGTCTGGCTGCACCGGGTCGGGACCGCGCCCGAAGCGGACACACTGATCTTCGGCGAAGGGCGGGACAGGACCCAGTTCTACAGTGTGTCCGTGACCGCGGACGGCCGCTGGCTCGGCGTCAGGGCCACGCTCGGCTCCGGCCGGGGCGCCGACCTCTACCTCGCCGACCTGACCGAAGCCCCGCTCGACCGTCCACGCCTCCGGCCGGTGCAGGAGGACACCCGGGCGGCCACCCGCCTCCACGCGGTGTCCCGCACAGGCCCGCAGGACCTGGTGTGGCTGCGCACCGACCACGGCGCCGCCCGCGGGCGGGTCGTCGCCTGCCGTCCGTCCGAACTCCACCTGGGCCCCGACTCCTGGCGCGAGGTGATCGCCGAACGCCCCGACGCGACGCTGACCGACCTCGTCGTCGTGTCCGGACCGGAGCTGGAGCATCCGGTCGGCCTGGCCGCCTGGACTCGCCACATGGTGGCGGAGGTGACCGTGCACGATCTGGTCGACGGCCGGCAGCTGGCCACGATCCCGCTGCCCGGACCCGGCGCGGTGGTGGAGTTCTCGGCCGGCCAGGACGGGAGTCACGAGGCCTGGTTCGTCTACACCGACTTCGTCACGCCGCACCGGGTACTCCGCTTCGACGCGCGGACGTACCGTGTGACGCCCTGGGAACGCGAGGCCCACGAGGCTCCGGAGATCACCGGCGCGGTCACCCGCCAGGTCGCCTTCCCGTCCCGGGACGGTACGACCGTGCGGATGTTCGTGATCTCGCCCACGGGCCGTCCGGACGTCACGCGCCCCGCTCTGGTCACCGGATACGGCGGCTTCCGCGCGACCATGTCACCCCGGTACCGGGCCCAGGTCCTGGCCTGGGTCAGGGCGGGCGGCGTCTTCGCCTGGACGGGGCTGCGCGGCGGCGGAGAGGAGGGCGAGGCGTGGCACCGGGGCGGCAGCGGGGCGAACAAGCAGAACACCTTCGACGACCTGGCCGCCGCCACCGACCTCCTGGTCTCGGAGGGCTGGACCGAACCGGGCCGGATCGCGATCATGGGCGCCTCCAACGGCGGGTTGCTGGTCGGCGCGGCCCTCACCCAGCAGCCCGAGAAGTACGCCGCCGCGGTGTGCCGGGCCCCGCTCCTGGACATGGTCCGGTACGAGCTGTCCGGACTCGGGCCCAGCTGGGTGCCCGAGTACGGCAGCGCGCAGGACCCCGCGCAGCTGCGGACCCTGCTCGGCTACTCCCCCTACCACCGGGTCACACCCGGCATCCCGTACCCGGCTGTGCTGCTG
Organism: Streptomyces sp. NPDC057271; assembly: GCF_042668715.1. Lineage (NCBI taxonomy): Bacteria > Bacillati > Actinomycetota > Actinomycetes > Kitasatosporales > Streptomycetaceae > Streptomyces > Streptomyces sp. NPDC057271. The sequence continues at coordinate 73,891 of NZ_JBHUYJ010000017.1, read as the reverse complement.
GCGGCCGCGGACGGCGACACCAGGACCGACCCGCTGCACGCGCGCAAGATGTGCGCCGCGCTGCAGCACGCCACGACCGGTGCCGGACCGGTCCTGCTCCGCCTGGAGCGTGGCGTGGGGCACGGCGCCCGCGCCCTCTCGCGCGCGGTGGCCATGGAGGCCGAGTGCCTCGCCTTCCTGGCCGCGCAGGTGGGCCTCGCCGCGCCGAGCCGCCCCGGCGGGGAGGCGCGGTGAGGGCGCGGGCGCGGGTGTCCTGACCGGAGGCGGGGGCGTGGTGGACGTGCTCACCCCGGGGTGAGCAGCGGGCTCCTGTACCGCACGTCCAGCGCGTCGTGGGGGTTCTGCGGGAGCTGTGCCGTGCGCGCGTCCCCCGAAGCCCGTGCCGTGCGCGCGTCCGTCGTGTCCTGGGTGTCGTGGGCCTGCGGTGCCTGCCGTGCGTACATTCTCACCAGGAGCGGCAGTTCGTACTGCGCCGCGTGCGAGGTGACCTCGCCTCCGGGGGAGGCCACCACCCCGGCGTCGATGAGGGTCTCCACCACCCGCACGGCCCGCCGCTCGTCGCACCCGAGGGCCCCGGCGGCCTCGGTCAGACCGAACGGGCCGTCCCCGGTGCCCGCGGCCAGCCGTGCCGCGTTCCGGCCGCACTCCGGAGGCAGCGCTTCCCAGCCCCGGGCCAGCCATCGCCGTACGGAGACGTCCCCGGCCGTCAGCTCGTCCAGCGCGCCGACGGGGTCGGCGAGTCGGTCCGCGAACTCCCGCAGCGGCACATGTCGAAGCACCGCCAGTCGCATGCCGCTCACCCGGACCGCCAGCGGAGACCCGCCGCAGGCCCGCACGATCCGCAGCGCGGCCTCCCGGTCGGCCCGGACCCGGCCCTGTCCGATGAGCCCGCCGAGCAGCTCCAGGGCCTCGGCGGAGCTCAGCGGCGGCACGGCGATCCGGTGGACGGGCGCCAGACCGCCCAGCTGGCCGTGTGCGGTGAGCAGCACCCTGCCGTGCCCGCCACAGGGCAGCAGCGGTCGTACGGCGCGTTCGTCCGGTGCGTCGTCCAGGATCACCAGCGCGTGGTGCGCGGCGAGCCACTCCCGCCACGCCTGGGGCGACAAGGGCCGGCCGTGGCCGGTCATGGTGGCGAGCTGGGCGAGCACCGCGTCCAGCGGGCGAGGCCCGCCCTCCGCGTCCCGCAGGGAGACACAGAACCGTCCGTCCTCGAAGCGGTCACCCGACAGATGCGCGGCCCGCACCGCCAGCGTGGTCTTTCCCGCCCCGGCGGGACCGGACAGCAGGACGACACCGGGGGAGCCGTCACCCTCCAGCAGCCCGAGCAGACCCCGTATCTCCTCGCCGTGCCCGGTGAAGTCCGCGATGCCGGGGGGCAGGACCGTCCCCGGCGCTTCGCGGGAGGCAGCCGGAGCACCCGGCAGCCGGGAGGCACCGTCCGTTCCGGACTCCCCGCCCGCCAGGATCGCCCGGTACCGGGCGGTGATGACCCCGCCCGGCTCCAAGCCCAGTTCCCTGGCCAGGAGCTGCCGGTAGTCGTCGTACACGGCGAGTGCCTCGGCCTGCCGGCCGGACCCGCTCAGCGCGCACATCCAGGCGGACCTGAGCCGCTCGCGCATCGGGTGGCGCTCCACCAGATCGCGCAGTCCCTCGACGACCACGGACGCGCCACCCAGCGCCAACTCCGCGTCGGCCCAGTTCTCGTACGCCGACAGCCGTCGCAGTTCCAGCTGCTCCGCCTCCTCCGCGAGGCGGGGCGACTGCCGCAGGTCGCCGAGTGGCGGCCCTTGCCACAGGTCGAGAGCCTGGCGCAGCTGCCGGGCGGCGGTCGCAAGCCGCTGTCCCTCGGCGGTCCGCACCAGCGAGTGGAACCGCATGACGTCCAACTCGTCCTCGGCCACGCGCAGCACGTATCCCCCACACGTGTGGGTGAGTCGTGGTTGATCCCGGCCGTCCTCCGTCAGCAGCGCGCGCAGGGCGCTCACGTACACCTGGAGGTTCTTGCGGGCCGTACGAGGGGGCTCCTCCGGCCAGACCGCGTCCGTCAACACGTCGACGGAGACCGGGCTGTTGGGGGAGCCCAGCAGGGTCGCCAGCACGATCCGCTGTTTGAACGGGCCGAGGGGCAGCGCCTGGGAGTCCCGGTGGACCGTGAGTGGTCCGAGGAGGGAGAAACGGAGTGTGCCGGGGGGCGCTGCGGGCTGTGCGAAGGGACGCGGCATGGGGCGAACCTCCGTGTGGAGAGCGAGGGGGGGTGTGCGTTCGATGTTCCGTCGCCAGGACGAATCGCGCATCGGGGGCGAGCCCGCACAGTTCCGCCGGCCCCACCCCCATGTTCACGGCGTCGGACCCCCATACGAGCGGGCGCCGCACCCTCAAGGACCGTGTCGAGCCCCCATGTTGCCGTGGGGCCCCCGCTGCCGTCCGCTCTCCTCCTCCTGAGCCCGGGGCGGGGCGGCGGGAGACCGCCGGGGGAGCGCCGCCGGGCCGGGGCCCACGTGTGCGGTCGTGGTGCCGCTTCGTCGTGCCGCCGATCCGTCGTGCCGCCGCGTCGCGCCGCCGATCCGTCGTGCCGCCGCGTCGCGCCGCCGATTCGTCGTGCCGAGTCGACGAGCGCCGTCGATGTGGAGGGCCGACGTGTGGAGCAGTCGCTCAGTCCTGCGCCTGTTCCGCCGAGAACGCGCACAGTGCCGAACGGTCCGCGCAGCCCGTCTTGGCCAGCAGGCTCGCCATGTGCTTCTCCACGGTCCGGGGTGAGATGCACAGGCGCTGGGCGATGAGCTGGTTGCCCGGCCGGTCCGTCAGCAGCGCGAACACCTCGTACTCGCGCGGCGTCACCCCAGCCCTTCGCAGCCTCGCGGGGATCAGCTCCCGCCCGCCGCGGCGCTGCTGGACGCTCACCCCCGCCTGCCGGAGCACCGCTCGGCAGGCCCCGGCCATGGGCTGGACCCCCGCCCCGTGGAAGTACTCCTCGGCGGTCCGCAGCCAGGTCACCGGCTCCCCCCAGCCGTCGGCCAGCGCCGCCTCCGCGGTGAGCCGCAGCGCCAGGTGCCACGCCTGTGCGAACACCCCCGCCGCGCGCCCGGCCGTCTCCACGGCGCGCAGTGCGCCTTCCGGGTCGCCGGCCCTGCCCCGCAGCACCGCGTCCGCCATACCCAGGAACATTCTGTTCCAGGCCAGTTGCGCGCCCGGCGAGGCCATCGCCTCCTGGTACGCCTCCTGGCCGTCGGGCGCGTCGTCCAGGACGCGCAGCAGGGGGCGTAGCCCGTACCGGCCGCTCAGATAGAAGAAGCTGGGGTGTTCCCGCTCCCACACCAGCGCCGCGTCCAGCTCGGCCAGCGCCCGCTCCCGGTCCTCCTCCATCAGTGCGCCGAAGCCCTGGCACAGTCCCCGTTGCAGGGGTACGAGCATCGACTCCTCACCGCCCGCCCGGCGGAACCGGACCAGTGCCCGGTCCCGGTCGCGGCCCCGCCCCTGGTGCGCCGCGAGCGTGGCGTCGACCAGCAGCAGATAGCGGTGGGCCGACAGGTTCTGCAGCCGGGCACTGGCCTCCAGGGACCTGTCGACGATCTCCCGGGCCCGGTCCCACCGACCTCCCAGCACGGCCTGCATGGCAAGGAGACCGTCCACGGTCTGCTGCAGGGCCAACGATCCCAGCTCGTGGGCGGCCGTACGGGCCGATTCCAGCCGGGTCGCCTCCCCGGTCCGCATGAACGCGTTGGTGCCGAGACGGACCAGGGCCTCGGCCCGCCACACGGGGAGTCGGTGTTCCTCCGCGACGGCCAGCATCCGCTCCAGGCACATGTCGGCCTCGTCGAAACCGCGTTCCCGGGACAGCAGGGCCAGCAGCTGCCACGCCTGGCAGGCCACCACCGGCAGGCCGCGTTCCTCGGCGGTCAGCGCGGCACGCTCGGCGGAACGTTCCGCCACCCTCAGCCGCGCGCGGCCGTCCCGGTAACCGCGATCGCCCCGGTCGCCTTGGTCGTCCCGGCCGTCCTGGTCGTCCCGGCCGTCCGGGCGGCCGTGGCCGTGGCCACCGTCCCTGTCGTCCCGGTCGTGCCCGCCCTCCCCGCCCGGGAGCAGGGCCAGATGGCCCTCCACCACGGCGAGCGCCGCCTCCTGCTCCGGCCCCGCCCCGGACCCCAGCAGGGCGCGGGCCGCCCGGATCCGGCGGTAGGCCTCGTCCTGCTGCTCCGCCATGGTCGCCACCCAGGCGACCCGTATGTGCGCCTGAGCCCGTTCCCGCGCCGCGTGAGACCCCGTGGGCACCGGAGGCAGATCGTCGAGCAGAGCCGCCGCCGCGTCGAGCCGCCCGGACTGGGCCTGGGCGACCGCCAGTTCCACGGTGACCGTGTCCCGCTCCCCGTCGGCCGCCAGTCCCCGGGCGCGCTCCAGCAAAACCGCCGCCGAGCCGGAGGCCCCGGCTGCCAGCATCTGCCGTCCGACGAGCGCGAACTGTCGCGAGGCCGCCGTCCCGTCACCGGCCGCCAGCCGCAAGGTCGCCACCAACTGGCGTTCCTCGCTGGACAGTTCGCCCCCGCCCTCCTCGATGGTCAGGGCGGCACGCCGGGCCAGCGCGCCCTGCTCGGCCGGCGGCAGTGAAGCGCGGAGGGCGTCCGCGGTCAGGACGTGACGGAACGTGTAGTGGTCGTGAGCGGCCCCGTCCGGGGCGATGATCCCCGCCTCCGACGCGGACCGGAGATGGGCGAACAGCGCCCGGTCGTCGAACCCGGTCACCGCCTTCAGCACGCTGACGGAGAACTGTCCGCCGAGCGTCGCCGCCGTGAGCAGCAGTTCCCGCACGGGCTCGTCGAACCGGTCGAGCCGCCGGGCCCAGCTGCGGACGATCACCGTCGGTACGGTCGCCTCGCCGTGCTCCGCGAGCCGCCACCCCTCGTCGGTCCTGCCCAGCCGGCCCGTGTCCACGAGGTCGGCCAGGAGCACCTCCACCAGATACGGGTTCCCGCCCGCCCGCCGAGAGAGCCGCTGGTGGGCGGCCGGGGGCACCTCATCCGGCGCGGCGTCCAGACACGCGTCGACCATGTCCCGTACGGCCGCGTCGTCGAGCGGGCCCAGCTCCCGCACCGAGGCGGTGTTACGGAGTTCGGCGGCGAGCACCAGGTCCAGCGCCGGGCCGGGGTCCGGGCGGAGCGTGCCGACCAGCAGGACCGGCAGGTCCGCCAGGTTGTCGACCAGGTACTCCACGACCGCGATCGTCTCGGTGTCGGAGTCGTGCAGATCCTCCAGCAGGATCACGCAGCCCCGCTCCCTGCCGAGCACCGCGAGCAGCCTGAGCAGGGCCTCGGCCAGCTCGACCAGCGAGTTGGGATAGCCGGGCGTCGACGCCCCGCCCCGCCACTCCGGTACGAGAGCGGCGAGCGCGGGCCGATAGGGCGCGAGTTCCGGGTCGTCCGGCGTGCCTGCCGCCCGGAACCGTGAGGACAGCGCTTCGACCAGCGGTCGGAAGGGGACGACGAGCCCGGTCGAGGTGCCGCGGCCGCGCAGCACGGGCATGTCGCGGGTGTAGGCACCCAAAGCGCACTCGCCGACCAGCCGGGACTTGCCGATCCCCGCCTCACCGACGAGGAACACGGCCCGCCCCGCGCCCTTCCCGACGCCGTCCAGGGCGTCCCTCAGCAGCCCGATCTCGGCGTCTCGCCCGACGATGACCGACGACGTCACTCGCATGGGCGCATGGTACGTGAACCGTTTCGACTGCGGCAGAGGCCCGGAATCCTCCCGGGCCCTCCGGACAGCTCGTCAGAAACGGTTTCCCGTAGTGCCGTCGGCCGAGGAACGGGTCTCCTACGACAGAGTGAAGGTGCCGGTCGTGAACGCCACGTCCACGGCTCCGTCGGTGCTGCGGTCCGGGGTTCTGAGCAGTCGGCTCCGCAGGCCGAGCACGCCGCTCAGCCCGAGCGTCACCTCGCCCAACGGGTGGTCCTGGGCGGCCACCTCGGTCCGGGAGCCGCCGTCGACGTACGTCACCGTGTCACTGATCTGCATGATCTCCACCTTGCCGATAGCGTTCAACTGGACAGAATTTCGCGCGGGGTGATGCTGTGTGGTGCGGGTGTCCCCAGAAGGAGCGACGGAGGAACACGGTCGCGGAATCCGGCCCTGAGTAATCCGTGGCCGACCCCCGCGAGGCCGGTCAGCAGGCCGGGGTGCGGGACCCCGTCCGGGGTGCCGCACCGTGGATCCGTCTCCTCCACGGCAGCGAGGAGCGCACCGGCCCGCCGCATCCAGTGCGGGCGCGCCTCCGTGACCTCACCGTGGCCCAGCAGCTCCAGCAGCCCCGCCTCCCCGTGACAGAGGCTGTCGTCGGGGGACGGCCCGTGCCGGCACACGCGGTCGACGGCCCTTCGGGCCCAGGCCGCGAGGAACGGGTCGTCCAGGGCGCCGGGACCGTCCAGCACGGCGAGCGCGATCCCCGCGTGCCCCCGGCACCAAGCCGAGGGCCGGGCGTCCGGCGGGTGGGCGTCTCGGACCGGCCCCCCGGACCGGGCCGTCCCGTCCGGGGACGCCGCGCCCCCGTCGGCCCCTTCCTCCCAGGCGATGGCGGGCGTGCCGCCCCCCGGCGGGGAGCCGGCGGAGGCACCCCTGTGGCCCCCGCCGGGTTCCCCGCCCACGGCCACCCGCAGCGCGGCCAGGCCCGCGGCCCGGTACCGCTCGCCACCCTCGGCGGCGGCGAACCGAAGGAGCGCCCACCCCACACCGGCGAGCCCCGTGGCGAAGCCAGGCCCGCAGCCCCTGAGGTCCGCCGACAGCAGGCGGTCGGCGCAGGCGCGTGCCGCGTTCCATGACTCCGGGTCCATGTCACCACCGCGGCGGGCGGCCGCCAGCAGGGCGACCAGTCCTCCCGCGGTGCCCGAGCAGACCCCGAACTCGCTCTCGGACAGGGCCGCGGTGCCCGCCAGCCTCAGCGCGGGGGACACCCAGGTGCCGATCGTCGGATCGTCGAGGAGCCGGGACACCTCGGCCAGCGCGTACGCGATGCCCCCGAGTCCGGAGAACGCCCCGGAGCCCACCGCCCCCAGGTCGTCCGGGCGCTCGCGCAGCGCGTCCAGCAGCGCGGGTACCGGCACCAGCGCCGTACGGGCGGCCTCCGCGTAGTGTCCGGCCCCCGTGAGCGCCGCCAACTGGGCCAGGAACAGCGCCGGTCCGGTGTACCCACCGGCCAGGTCGGCGGCCATGGGGCCGATCCGCCAGTAGCGGTCGTCCAGGAGTTCCAGGCCGATCCAGTTGGTGCGCGGGCCGCCGCGGTACGCCAGGGACACCAGCTGGTCCCCGATGGACCGGGCCGCCGAGAGCAGCCGCTCCGGCTCCGGAGCGCGGTCCGCCGTACGCGTACGCCGCCGCCCGGCGGGCCGGTGCGCGGGCGCGCGTGACGTCGTCGCCAGGGCCGTCCGGACGATCCGTTCCTGGTCCTGCCGGTCGACCGTGTCCAGTGCGGCGAGCTTTCCGGCGACCCGGGCGAGCCCGGTCCGCTCCGTGCGCGCCGCCGTCTGCCGCCCCGCTGTCCCCCACAGCCGACGGTGACCCGGCCGAGCGGTGAACAACGGCACGTCACCCGCCCACAGCTGGACGAGCTCCTCGTCCTCGACCCCGGGGAAGCCGGCCGGACCGAACAGGCCGTTCCGCAGGGACTCCAGGACGCGCTGCCGCTCGGCCGCGTCCTTCAGCAGATCGGGATGCGTCGACTCGTCGAGCAGCGTGCTGTAGACCCAGGTGGGCCGCACCACCACACGCACCTCGTCGTCCGCGAACGCCCTCAAGGGGCCTCGGGGCCGCAGCAGTTCCTCACGTGCCGCGCTGACGGCCGTGTATCCGGCGCGGAACCCGGCGCACAGTGCCTCGACGTGGACTCCCGGCTCGACGGGCTCGGAGCCCTCCAGGTACGGCCGGTTGCTCGACCCGCCGAGCCTCCCGGCCTTACGCACCAGGCGCATCCTGTCCGTGCCCGCGTCGGCCCAGTCCGCCCGGACCAGGGGGGACACCGCCTCGTGGCCCCCGCCGACCGCCGACACGTCCAGCGCGCTCTCGTCGCCCACGAGGAGTTGGGGGAGCAGTCCGACGCGGTACACCGAGTCGTGCAGGGCACGGGCCGCCGGGTCGTCGTCGGTCGCGACGCTCGGCAGCGGCGGATGGAACAGCGCCTCCACGTCGACCAGCACCGGGTGACCGCCGACCGCGATCAGGTTCTCGTGGTGCAGGTCCGTCCCGTCCAGCAGGTGCAGCACGGCCAGCAGCGCGCCCTGGCGCCGGTAGAACGCCTCGACCTCCGCGGTCGAGGCGCAGGGCCGTGCCGTCACGTACTCCACCCATCCGTACGTGCCCCGGTCGAGCAGCCGGAGCGTACGGAGGCCGACGGCACCCGGCAGCCCGTTGAACCAGGTGACGAGGTCGTTGAAGTGACGGTGCACGGCCTGGGGGCGGGGCTTGTACACCAGCCGGGCCCCGTTCGCGAAGCGCAGCAACATCACGCTCCGGCCACCCGCGTGCCCGTCCCCGGCGCCCGGATCGACACCCATCAGCGGCCCCGGATCCCCGCCGGGCTCCCTCAGGAGACCGTTCGTCAGAAGTCCGCCGCGGTCGTCCGCCAGCCGCTCCAGCATCTCCGCGACGGCGTCCGCCGCGTCGACGGCCGCCCGTCCCAGAATCCGTGCCAGCACGGGTCGTTCGGTCAGCAGGGCGGTCAGACCGGTCCGGGAGGCGGTGCGCCGAAGGAAGTCGCGGAAACGAGCCCGCGAGTCGGTCCCGGCGAGCAGCCCGGCGCTCCGCGCCTCGTGCAGTTCGAGGACCAGGGTGCGGGCCGCGGCCCGGGCGAGTCGGCGGCTCAGGTGGCGCTCCAGGCCGTCACGTACGGCGGGCAGGTCGACGAACGGGAGCACGCGCTTCGGAACGGCTCGCTCCAGGTGGTCCCCCGCGCAGGCGGCGTACGGCGCCAGCACCCGCTCGAAGCCGGTCAGCCCCGGGTGGTCCACATCGGGGACGGCCGCCTCCTCCGGAGTGGCGAGCAGGACCCGATGGGCGAACTCCGCCCAGTCCGGGCACGGTTCGCCCTCCCGCCCGGCGTGCTCCCCCATGTCCGTACCGCTGAGGAGGCCCGGCTCCCACCAGCGCTCGGAGAACCACGACCGCGGAGGACCCGGGGCCGCTCCCGCCCCCGTTCGGGTGTCCTCGGCTGCCATCGCCCCTCCTCCGCTGTCCTCGGCCCGGCCGGTTCTCGTCGCACCCCCATCCTGGTGCGGGTGGCGACCCCGGGACATGGGGGTGCACCCCCCATCTTTCCGCCCCCGCCCCGTGGGGCCCGCCCGGCCGGGAGGTCAGGACCCCTTCGTGGCACGGCCCGTGGAACGGCGGTCGATCGCCGGACAGCACCGGCCCCTCGTCCCACTCGGCCGCGATGCCCCGCGGGCCCGGACCGCGGGGCCCGGCCCGCGTGGACGGGTGCGTGGAAGAATCCCTGCCTGGGCGGTCTACCGCCCCGCGGCGCCGACGAGGAACAGCGTGTGGGGCCAGAGGGTGTCGAGGACCGCGGGATCGTTCTTCAGTTTGGCGAACAGCACCAGCCCCTCCAGATGGGCGATCACCGCGCGCGCGACCGACGGTTCGGCGTGCGCACGAGGGATGGTGCCTTCGTCCGCGGCCTGGCCGAGCACCGCGCCGATCAGCACGGTCTGCTCGTCGAAGATCTCTTCCAGTCCGGCGCGAACGTCAGGTTCCTGGGTGCTGAGTTCCAGGGTGAGGTTCCCGAGCAGGCAGCCGTCGACCGTGCCGCAGGCCTCCTTTCTGTTCCGCTGGACCTGTGCCATGCCCTCCAGTAGCCGGCGGAGCCGGATCAGGGCGGGGTCCGGGCCGTCCAGCACGGCGGTCCAGGCGCCGCGCTGGCCTTCCCAGTAGGCGTTGACCGCCTGGAGGGTGAGGTCCTGTTTCGAGGTGAAGAAGTGGTAGAAGCTGCCCTTCTTGACCTCTGCCGCGGCGCAGATCTCCGCCACTCCCAGGCTGCTGTACCCCCGGTGCTGCATGAGTTCGCCGGTGGCATCGAGGAGCCGTTCGCGTGCGGTGCTGGTGCGTCCCATGGGGCAAGTATACGGTCGGTCAACTATTTCGAGGCTGCGCGGGTGGCGTAATAGTTGACCGGTCGTCTACTGTGCTTCCCGGAGGCGGCTCCGACTCCGCGTCCGGTTGACCGTTCACCCCGATTCCGGGGCATACGCCATTTCATGGAGGGCCACATGTCCGTACCCATCTCTGTCGTCATCGCCTACCACAGCGGTTACGGGCATACGGCCCGGCAAGCGGCAGCCGTGGCGGAGGGCGCCGCGGCGGTGCCCGGCGTCCTGGCCGATCTGCGGGACGTCTCCACGCTCGACGAGGGCCTGTGGGCGGCCCTGGCGGAGGCGGAGGCGATCGTCTTCGGCTCTCCCACGTACATGGGCGCCACCTCAGCCGTGTTCCAGCGCTTCGTGGAGGCCAGTGCCCCCGTCTGGGCGGCGCGCGGGTGGCAGGGCAAGCTCGCGGCCGGGTTCACCAACTCGGCGGGGCTGAACGGCAACAAGGACAACGCGCTGCTGTCCATGACGGTCCTCGCGGCCCAGCACGGTATGAACTGGGTTCCTCTTGGCCTGATGCCCGGCTGGATCTACAGCTCCGGCGGCAGCCCCGAGGACCTGAACCGGCTGGGCTCGTTCGTGGGAGCCATGGCGCAGTCGCCCTCCGACCTCGGCCCGGAGGAGTCCCCTGCAGAGGCCGATCTGCGGACCGCGCGGCACCTTGGCAGGCATGTCGCCCGGACCGCGCTGCAGTTCGCACACGGCCGCAAGGCCGTCGAAGCCCTGGTGGTGACGGCATGAACGCCGGACGCCTCGGTGATCTGCTGGGCATCCCCCTCCCCGTCGTGCAGGGCCCGTTCGGCGGGGGCCTGTCCACGGTCGCACTGGCCGCGGCCGTGTCCGAAGGGGGAGGGCTGGGCTCCTACGGGGCGCACCTCCTGGAGCCGCGAGAGATCACGGACCTCGTCGGAGAGCTGAAGGCCCGGACCAGCCACCCGTTCGCCGTCAACCTCTGGGTCCCCCACCCGGACGAGGCCGGACCGTGGCCGGACCCCGCCGAACTGACCCCGCACATCCGGCGGCTGCACCCCTGCTACGACGAACTCGGGCTGCCCGCGGTGAAGGCCGAGGACGTCTCGCGGGGGCCGGACTTCGACGCCCAGGTGGACGCACTGCTCGCGGCCGCGCCCCCGGTCATCAGCTTCGTGATGGGCCTCCCGCCCCGAAGGGTGATGGACGAGGCCCGCCGCCGAGGCATCGCCGTGATCGGCACGGCCACCACCGTGGACGAGGCCGTCGCACTGGAGCGCGCCGGAGTCGACGCCGTCGTGGCCTCCGGCGCCGATGCCGGCGGCCACCGGGGTGCCTTCCTGCGGCCGGTACGGGAGTCGCTCGTGGGCACGTTCTCGCTCGTACCGCAGGTCGCCGACGCCGTGAGCGTCCCTGTCATCGCAGCCGGCGGGATCGCCGACGGCCGGGGGATGGCCGCGGCCCTCGCCCTGGGCGCCGACGCCGTCCAGATCGGCACCGCCTTCCTCGCCACCCGCGAATCGGGGGCGAGCGAAGCCCACAGGAGGGCACTCGGCTCCCCCGAGGCCCGCACCACCGTTCTCACGCGTCTCTTCACGGGCCGGACCGCCCGCGGAATCGTGAACCGGTTCGTCCGGGACATGGCCCCGTACGAGGAGACAGTGCCCGGGTACCCCGTGCAGAGCGCACTGATGCAGTCCATACGCCGCGAAGCCGGTGTCCAGGGGCGTGAGGATCTCAGCAGCCTGTGGGCCGGCCAGGCCGCGGCACTCGCCGACGGCTCCCGCGACGCGCGGGACTACCTCAGCCAGCTCATGGACGACTTCCGGGCACGGGGAGGTCAGGAAGCCTGACAGGTCGGATCGCCGCCGACGACGGTGTTGGCGGGGACGCCCACCGCACGCAACAGCTGAGCCGCGAACCGAGGACAGGTCACCGCGGCCTCCCGGGGGACTCCACCTCCAGGAGTGTGGTGACCTGCTTCGTCGCGCTGTGTGCCGTTCGTTCCGCGGCAGGGGCACACGCGATGGCGCGTGCTCTCCTTGCTCAGTCGCACAAGCCGCAGGAGCTCGGCCTCGCCTGTACGGAGGTGACTGTACGGGGCGGGCCGTGACCTACGTCGCCTGTCGTCCTTGCGGATCTGAGCCGGGCAGGACAGCCGGATGCTGCAACCGCGGCCCCAGGACCCGCCGATCTTCACACCGCGGCATCTTCATCTGGTCCGGGAGATGATTCGAGAACGAGGCCTGGACGAGTGCCGGCTTCCTGCGGAACCCGCTGGTCCGGCAGCGTAAACAGGAGGACGGCCTGATGAGGGTCGTGCCAGAGTCGCCTCATGTCGACCGATGTTGCTTACCCCATCTTCCGCTCGCCCGACCGTGACCACGCCCTGCGTGTGGCCTGGCAGATGGTGGCGTTCGGCAGGCAGTCCTGTTCCGACGTGTCCGTGGACGCCACGGTGCCTACCCTGGCCGAGGTGAAGCGGCTGAGAGAGGCTTTGCCGGATTCCTGGTTCACCTGCTCGCAGGGAGGCATGGACGCGGTCCCACCTGCCGATATACCCGACCTGTTCCGTTCGGTTCCCGCAAGAGAACTTCCCGTCGACAGTCCCGGCCTGGGTGCGTACCTGCCGCTTTCCGTCTCGATGCTGGACCAACCTGTGGGAAGCATCGAGGATCACTTCACCACCGTGGTGGGCCCCTACCCGGCCGAGATCCACTGGGATTCGATGTACTGGCCGGACGCGCCGGAGCGCGGCCTGCGCGGTGAGGCGAACAACGCCAAGGTCACGCTCCTGCTCCACTGCGCCGATCGCGGACTCGATATCCAGGCCGACACACACACGGTCCTTGTCCACGTGCAGCGGCGCAACGGTAACGGTTACGAGGACCGCTTCGCGCAGTGGCTTGCCGAGCAGATCGGCCAGAAGGTCATAGGACCCCCGCAGCAGTAGTCTGCCGAGCCGCCACACGATGCCTGGAACGGGGGACTCCACCCCGGCAGCCGGTTCGGCGCGTATCCGGGCGGCGGCCAATGGACCGAGCCCTGGTTGGCGTGCCACTGACGGCCCAGCCACGCGCACTCCGGGATGCGGCCCTCCCGGTCGTCGGTGCAGCGGTCGGCCCGGTCCCGGCCCACCAGCAACGGCCGGGTCAGCAGCCCGCTTCCGGTCTCCCGGACGCGCGGGACCATGCCGAAACCGTCGATCCCGGGTTGCCGCGCGGCCCGTACGACGCTCTGTCGGCACCCGAGAGATGAAGGTCCAGGACCGCCCCTTCTCGTACCAGCAGCTTCGCGCCGCCGCCAAGGCGGCGGCAAGCTGGCGGACCGAGCCCGAGAAGGCCCTGGTCTTGCTGCGCACCGACGCGGAACGGGCGAAAGACTGCGGTGCCCGTGTCCTCGTCGACGTCCTCCTGGACGACAGGGACACGGATGCCGCCTGGCAAGCGGCCACGGAGTACGGCGTCCACGACGGCCAGTGGCTCACCCTCGCCGACCGGTCCCGCCCGACCCGCCCCGCGGACGCGCCGGCCGTCTACCTCCGACTCGCCGCCCGTCTCACCCGCGAGACCGGAAACCATGCCTACGAACAGCTCGTCAGCCTGCTCCTGAGCATCCGCGACTGCCACCGCCACCTGGGTACACCCGACGACTACACCGCGTACGTCACCGACTTGCGCACCCCCCAGAAGCGCAAGCGGAACCTGAAGCGACTGATGGACGGCCACGGCCTGTTCGGCTCGTGACGACGACAGTCACGCCGGTGGGCGCCTCCGGGGACCCTGTACTCCGACCACCACACCAAAATGTCCGTCAAAGCGGAGCAGGCTCACTCGACGGATGGCGGGTTCGGAAGGACGGCATCAGGTCGTACGCGCAAGCCAGCCCCGCTGGGCGGCGCGGGCGCCCGCCTCGAAGCGGCTGCGGGCGCCGAGCCGGTCCATGAGGTCGGTGGCGATGCGTCGGGCCGTGCGGGACGAGACTCCCAGGCGTTTGGCTATGGCGTCGTCCGTGTGGCCTGCGGCGAGGAGCTGGAGCGTCGCGTTCTGTTGGGGGGTGAGCCCGTGCGCGTCGGATGCGGTTCCGCTGCCGAGTGCCTGGGCCGTGGCCCAGATGGTCTCGAAGAGCGCGCAGAGCGCGGTGACGAGGCCGTCGCTCGTCAGGAACAAGGCGCCGGCCGTCGTGTCCTGGCTGGTGAGCGGGATGACCGCGGTCCTGCGGTCGACCACGATCATCCGGGTCGGCAGCATCGGCGCCGTGCGCACCTGGGCGCCGCGCGTGGTCAGCCAGTCCGCGTAGGCGAGCGTCGGTTCGTCGTTGCGCACGCTGTCGAGGTAGACGGTACGCATGCGGACGCCGCGATCAAGGAGTTCCTGGTCCAGGGGGCGGGACGCTTCCATGGCGTCGACGGTCTGGGCGCCGTCTGTGTTCAGGCCCAGCACTTCCTCCCGTACTTCCCGGGTCAGGGCGGCGAGACGGTCGCGGATCCGGTCGAGGCCGATGAGCTGTTCGACGCCGGGTCCACTGACCACAGGGGTGAGGGTCGCGTAGTCGGCGATGAGCCGGGCCGCCGCCTCGCGCGAGGCTTCAAGGCGCTGCTGGTGTGCCGCGAACTCGGCTTGCTGGCGTGCCATCAGGACTTCCATGCCCAGGGCCGGCGGCACGGCCCGTAGCTGGTCCCGGGATTCGTACGACGGCCGGACGAGCGTCAGCTCGCTGAGCGTGTCCAAGGCGTGGCGGACCTGCTCCTCTGTCAGGCTCAGGCTCTGCGCGATGGCGTGTACACCGTGCTGAGGGTGGGCCAGCATGATTCGGTAGACGGCCTCCGCGGTGCCGTTCAGGCCCAGCTCGACGAGCATCTCTGACATCCCCCCCGGAATGTTTTTGACAAGGGAATCTATGGTCGACTGATCATGTCAGGTGCATGTGTCGGGCGACCAGGTGCGGGGAGGGCGCGCGGCTCTGGCCGGTTCCGTCCTTGTCCCGAACCGTCCTGAGCACAGCGCACATACCGTGTTCCGGCCCTGGAAGCCTGGGGAGCATGTATCTGGTTCACGTCCACATGCGGCGACCTGCGGACGCTTCGGTTCCCGAGGAGATCGGAGCCTGGGTGGCCGATGTGGCCGTGCCCGGCGATGTCGAGCACGTCGCCGTCCACGCTGCCGCACACGTCCACCTCGTTCTGGGCGTCTTTCTGCTGGCCGGTCGCCTGGAAGAAGCCGAGGAAGTGGCGTTGACCGCCTGTCGGCGCATGCTGGACCGCCGGCCCGAGCTTGCGGGGTGGACGGTCGTCGAGGGGCACGTGCCGCTCCTGGCTCCGGTCTACGACGCCCTCAACGATGGTGATCCGGCCGACGTGGCCTGATCCGTCCATGACCGATTCCGTCCACGGGTATGCGCTTCTCCTGGGCCTGGGCTGGGGGAAAGCTGGAACCCGTTGCCGGGAGCCCGGCCGCCACACCGGATGTGGCATCACCGCGGATGCGCTCCGGAGACGTACCGCTCACTCAGGGATAGGGACCCCGTCATGCTGCGCACCCGTATCGTCGAGACCGTCGCGGTCGCCGTCGTCGCCCTCGGCGCCGTCTTCGTCGCCGCCACCGTCACCGTTGCTCCGGCCGAGATCGGCCTGGTCGCAGCCGTGGCACCGGTCGCGGACACCACCCCGACCGTGGGCACCGACAACATGACCTGGCAGTAGCGACACTTGCTCCCACGCGGCGGCATCCCGCTCCCGCAGGACGCGTCAGACGGCCTGCCACGACCACCGCCGGAGATCCGCATCTCGTTGATCGTCTGAGATCGACGGCCTGCCGACCTCACCGCCTGGAGCGCCTCGATCCGGTCCGGTACCCCACCCGGCCGGACCGCACCGCTGACGCAGGCGGCAGGCATGGACTTCCTTCCTGCCCCCCCGGCGGTGCGCTCCTTCCTGCCCCCGGGCGGTGCGCCCCTGCCCGAGAACGCGGTCATGACACCCCGCTGTCGGGTCGCGCTTGACGACGGTCTCCGCGTCGGTGTCACGGAGCTTCAGGAGTACGCCGTCTCCCAGCCGACCGAGCAGCAGGCCGGAATGACCACGGCCAAGGCGGCGATCGCGTCCTGAGGGCTCCTCCTTGCCTCACCCCCCTCGCTTCGCACTGCCCAGGCGCCACATGGATCGCCATGAACTGCGCCATGCCATACAGGAGGTACCGAATGTCCAGGACTGCTTTTCGCCCCACACGGAGTGCGTCATCCCGAAGACACAGATATGGCCGCATGGGTCTGAGGGTCCTGCTGGCGACCCTCTTCGCCGGTGGTGCGGCGGTGGCCTTGTACGCGGCGGCGCCTGCCACCGTGGCGTCCGGAGTCTCCTCCGGGGCAGTGCCGGTGTCCGGCGTCGGACGTTTTGACGCCGTGGCGGTGGCGGCGAGTGCGGCGACCACGGGCATGGGCGAGATCGTGGTCGCCGATGTCGACGGCGACAGGATCGACGACGTGGTAGCCGTCGAGCGGTCCACCGGCAAGCTGTGGATGTACGTGGCCGCCGGGCGGGTCGAGATCGGCACCGGCGGCTGGAACGCCATGCACGACCTGGTGGGCGGCGACCTCGACGGCGACACCAAGGCGGACCTCGTCGCCGTGGAACAGTCCACCGGGAAGCTCTGGCTGTACCCGAGTGTGGGCACGGGCCTGGGTGCCCGGGTTGAGGTCGGCACCGGTGGCTGGAACGGCATGCACGACCTGGTGGGCGGCGAGTTCACCGGGGACGGCAAGGCGGACCTGGTCACCGTGGAGACCTCCACCGGGAAGCTCTGGCTCTACCCGGGTAACGGCGCCGGATCGATCGGCGGTGCGAGCACGCGCGTGGAGATCGGTACCAATGGCTGGAACGGCATGCACGACCTGGTCGCCATGGACCTCGGTGACGACGGCAAGAGCGACATCGTCGCGGCGGAGACCTCGACCGGAAAGCTCTGGCTGTACAAGGGCACAGGCACCGGTCTCGGCGTCCGGGCCGAGATCGGCGGCGGGGGCTGGAACGGCATGCGCGACCTGGCTGGCGGTGACTTCGCCGGAAGCGCGGACGACGACCTGGTGGCCGTCGAGGCGGCCACGGGCAAGTTGTTCCTCTACCCCGGCAAGGCGGCGGGGCTGGACGGGCGCAAGCAGATCGGCACCGCCGACTGGTGACCGCCGGGGCGATGCCGCTCCGCGCGTGGGTCTTCCCCGTGGGGCGCGGACGGACGGTACGCCCTTCACGCAGGTGTCATGACGTGATCGAAATTGTTTTGGGGTGGGAATGAGCAAGTGGAGACTGCCGGCCGGCAGCACGGGTAGACCCTGGCTGCTCGCGGGTATGGCCGCCGCCATGGTCCTGTCGGCTCTGCCGGCACTGGGAACCAGCGCGACTGCGGCCTCGGTCGCACCAGCGGCGGCCACGACGGACAAGTCGAAGCTGACGGAGGCGCAGCAAGCGCTGGCGGACGCCAAGGAGACGGGCACCCGGGTCGAGGTGACCGGCGAGCGGACCGAGCGTTCGACGGTCTACGCGAACCCCGACGGCTACAGCTTCACGCTGGAGGAGTCCGCGGTACCCGTCCGCGTCGCCACGCCTGACGGCGGATGGCAGGCTCCCGACGCGACCTTGGAGCGGAGGGCCGACGGAACGATCGCGCCCAAGGCTTCGGCTGTGGAGATGGAGTTCTCCGGCGGAGGGGCGAACGAGCCGCTGGTGAGGATCGAGGAGCGCGGCCGTTCCCTCGCTCTCGGATGGCCCGGGAAGCTTCCGGAGCCGGAGCTGGACGGCACGAACGCGGTCTACAAGGAGGTCATGAAGGGCGTCGACCTCCGGGTGATCGCCTCGACCGAGGGCTTCCGCCACCTCCTCGTCGTGAAGACCCCCGAGGCCGCGGCCAACCCGAAGCTCCAGAAGATCGACTACGCGCTGAAGGCCGAGGGCCTGAAGATCCGCAAGGGGAAGGCCGGCAACCTCACCGCCGTGGACGCGGACGGCAACCGTGTCTTCCGTGCGCCCCGGGCCCAGATGTGGGACTCGGCGGGTGCCCTCGACACCGCGGAGGTCCCGAAGGCCACGAAGGCCCCGGCGAGCCGTGCCGCGGCCCTCTCCGGATCCGGATCGGCGCCGGCGTCGTCGGAGCCCGCCCCCACCGTCGCCGCCGAGGAGCCGTCGAGCGGGGAGCCGTCGAGCGGCGACACGGTGGCGACGATGGACGTGAAGGTCGGCTCCGACTCGCTGTCCGTCGTACCGGACGCGGGCATGCTCCGCGGCACGGAGGCGAAGGACTTCCCCCTGTACATCGACCCCACGGTGACGTGGGACGAGTCGGAGCGGACGCTGCTGCGTTCGGACGGCTACGAGTCCTACGCCTGGGGCAACGGCGACGACAACCTGGGCAAGGGCGTCGGCAAGTGCGGCACGTGGAACGGCTACTACTGCGGTCCCGGCTACGTGCAGCGGCTGTACTTCGAGTTCTCGCCGGCCGCCCTCAAGGGCAAGCAGGTCCTGGACGCGACGTTCCGGGTGACGGAGCCCTGGGCCTTCCAGTGCGACCCCCGCTGGGTGGATCTGGTCCGGACGGACAACATCTCCTCCTCCACCACGTGGGCCTCGCGGCCCAATCAGCTCGACTGGATGGTCGACCGGCACGTCTCGGCCGGCCGGGGCTCCCTCTGCGACCCCGACTCTCCTACCGCACCGATCGAGTTCCACGACAACCCCGCCGAGTCCAACGAGAACCTCACCCCGACCGTCAGGAGCTTCGCGGCGGGCAACATCTCCCGGCTCACCCTCCAGCTGAGGGCGCAGGACGAGACGGACACCTCGGCCTGGAAGCGGTTCCGCAACGACGCCGTCCTCGCGGTGGACTTCGTCGGGCTCCCCGACAAGCCCACCGGTACGGGACTGGTGACGGGTTCGGGCACGGTCTGCAACACCTCGGAGGCCGACCCGGCGGTGGTCTCCGACCCGACTCCGACGCTGAAGGCGTTCGCGCAGACGAAGGCCGGCGGTGAGCAGGGCGCCCAGCTGCGGATCTACTTCGACCTGGACCACAAGAACGCCGACGGAACGTGGACCGACACCTCTGCCGGAAACGGATCCTCGCGGCCTTCGACCGGCTACATCGGGGACGGGCAGGCCGTCACGCTCGACTGGTCCACGCTCACCGACGGGAAGCTGTACCGGTACCAGTCGTGGACGCACTCGTACTACAACGGCGGGGCGAGCCACCTGAGCAGCGGCGCGTCGGTCCTCTGCTACTTCAAGGTCGACTCCTCCGCTCCCAAGGCGCCGCAGATCCTGATCCGCGGCCCGTACTCCGAGTGCCTGACCAACGACTGCAAGGCGGCCGGCGGACCGGGGGTCAAGGCCCACTTCCTCTTCTCGCCCGCCGCCGGTGACGAGAACGTCACGGAGTTCCAGTACCGGCTCAGCCAGTCGAGCGCCTGGGTCTCGACCTGCACGCCGGGTACCGCCTGCCTGTTCTCGGGCAGCTACGCGCCCACGAAGTCGGGTACCTACCGGATCTACGCCCGTGCCAAGGACAGCCTCGGCCGTTGGGGTGCGCAGAACACGCTCGACTTCAAGGTGGACCGGGGCGAGGCCCCGGTGGGCCGCTGGCGCTTCGACGAGGCCAGTGGCGTGGCGGTCGACACGGCGCTCGGCGGCGGCGGTGTGCGCCAGGACGCGGCCCTGGGCGGCGGCGCGGTGCGCGACGACCGCGGACGTCTCGGGTTGGTCACCCACGACGCCCAGGGAGCGCTGCTGGCGCAGTCGGTGAACGACCGGGGTCTGTCGCTGAACGGCACGGGAGCCTACGCGGCGACCAGCACGCCCGTCCTGAACACGGGGCTGGCGTACACGGTCTCGGCTTGGGTGCGCCTCGACAGCAAGGCCCAGGACGGTGCCGTCCTCGCGCAGGACGGCACGAAGTACAGCCCCTTCCTGCTCTGGTACGAGGACGCCTGGGACCGCTGGGCGTTCGGCGTCAAGGAGAAGGACACGGACAGCATCGCGCCCGCCCGTGTGACCAGCCAGGACCCGGCCACCGTGGGGGTGTGGACGCACCTCGCGGGCAGCTACGACCCCGACACGAAGGAAGTCCGCTTCTACGTCAACGGAAAGCTGCAGGGCACGAAGGCGGTGGCCGGCTCCTGGTCCGCCACGGGCCCCTTCAACATCGGACGCAACCTCTGGGCGGGCACCCGTACCGCACCGTTCAAGGGCTCGATCGACGAGGTGTCCGTCTGGCAGCGGAAGCTGACCGACGGCGAGACCGCGGACGAGGCACGAGCCCTGATCTCGCAGGGATACGCGGGCGCCGAGCTGGTGGCGCACTGGTCCGCCGAGGGCGCTTCCGGAACCACGATCGCCGACGCCACCTCGGGCTACGGCAAGCCGCTGACCCTGTCCGGCGGTGCGGCGGTGGTGAACGACGAGATCGTCCTCGACGGTGTGGACGACGCCGCCACGGCCACCGGGCCTCTCGTGGACGACACGGGTTCCTTCACCGTCACCACGCTGGCGGCCCTGGACGGCGACAAGCTCGCCGCCAAGCCGGTGGGCTACACGGGCCAGGTCCTGGGCCAGCGCACGGCGGACGGTTCGGCGTGGGGCTTCTGGCACGAGGTCACCGGCAAGGACACGATCCTCGACGAGGAGACCTTCGAGGAGCGCACCGTGTCGGTCGGCAAGTGGCACTTCGGACGGCTGAACGCCGACGGCACGTTCTCCTCGGTCGTCTCCGACGAAGTGGCCGATCTGGACGGCGCGGTCCGTCTGACCGGTATCTACGACGCGCAGTCGGGCACGATCAGCCTCTACCTGGGCCACAACCAGAACGGCGACGCCAAGGCGTTCACGGCCATGCTCGGTTCGGGCGACTTCGCCCTCGGCAAGGGCTTCACCTCGGGCGCCTGGAACCACTACCTGCCCGCCAGGATCGCGGAAGTACGGGTGTGGGCAGGGGCGATGGCCGGCTCTGACCAGATCAGTACCACCGTGGGGGACTGAACGGTGTGAGCGTGCGGGCAGCAGCGGAGGTACCGCTGCTGCCCGCACTGCGGCCGTATACGGCCGCAGTGCTGCATCCCTGAGATATCCATGGGTGGCGGCGGCCGGGTACACCCACCTCAGCCTGGACGGCACGGCCGTCCGCACCGACCGCGTGGCCGCCGCCGGTCTCAACGGTGCGGATGGTGGTGGGGCAGGTGCAAGCACCACGGAGGAAACGTGCAGGTCGGCGCTGCCCCGGACGGCTGGCCATCTGGTTCCCCCCGATCCGTGCGCACGACACCACCTTCGCAGGGGCCCATGGACTGGTCGACGAGCTGAACCGGCCCTCGGCGTCCCTACCCTGACCGACCTCGGCCACGAGAACGCCGGGCCCGGCTTCCGTCACCCGGTCAAGAAGCCCAGCGACCGTGAACCCGCTGAGCCCGACCAGGCGTTCAACGCCGTGATCCGAGGCGTCCACGCTGTCGCCGAACGTGCCAACACCCGGCTGACGGCTACCTTCAAAGCTCTGCGGAGGGTCAGCCTCGACCCTGCGGCCATCGCCGGGCCGCCCTCGTCCTGCTCCAGTTCGGACACGGTCGCACCACCAGAGCGAAGATCACAAAACGTCATGAGACGTGACCGAGAAGAGTGCATCGATTCACGCTGCCTGGCGTCGAGCCGGCCGCCGACGACCGGGTGGGCGAGTGACAGGCGATGTCACTCGCCACTCGCACGGGACCAGTGATGGACAACGACAAAGAGCCGGACCCAGTGGGACTGGGTCCGGCTCTCGATGTCTGGCACTTCCGCAGGTCAGCGGATTGATCACGCTGGTCCGGCTTCTGTGCCCCCGGCAGGATTCGAACCTGCGCACACGGCTCCGGAGGCCGTTGCTCTATCCCCTGAGCTACGGGGGCGTCCGCCGCGTTCGGCGGCGACGGGTAGAACCCTACCAGCATCCGAGCCGTGCCTGTGAACAGGTATTTCCGTCGAGTCACCGACCCCTCGTTCCCCCTCACGGGTCGGAAGTGGGCAAAACCCGGACGCAGCCACTTCCGGCGACCTACTCTCGTCGTGTGTCAGGCATGTCCGGTCGGGTGCTCGTTGTCGATGACAACCGGGTGATCCGGCAGCTGATCAGGGTCAATCTCGAGCTCGAGGGCTTCGAGGTCGTGACCGCGGCCGATGGTGCCGAGTGTCTGGATGTCGTGCATCAGGTTCGGCCTGATGTCGTCACCCTCGATGTCGTCATGCCCCGGCTGGACGGGTTGCGCACCGCCGAGAGACTTCGGGCCGATCCGCGGACCAGTCATCTGCCCGTCGCCATCGTCAGCGGCTGCACCCAGTACGAGATGGACAGCGGTGTCGCCGTCGGTGTCGATGCGTTCCTCGCCAAGCCCTTCGAACCCGCTGAGCTCGTACGCGTCGTGCGCAAGCTCATGCACCGCGACGGGCGTGAGCCAGGCCAGCGGCGTGGCGGACAGGAGGGGCCGTCGGGGGTCGACGGCAGACCTGACGGGCGGCACGGCGTCGGGCACGCCCGCATCCGCCCCTAGGGTCTTCTCCTCCTCGAAGCTCAGCGACGGTCTTCACAAGCGCAGTGACCGTGAGGCCCCACCCGCGCCCGAATGCGCCCTCACCGCGTCCGTCCCGCACCCGCGCCCGCATACACCTGCGTCAGCCCCGCGCCCCCGCCCGCGTTCGCCCTGCGCCCCGCCCCCACGCCCACCGCCCGCCCCCCCAGACCTCCCCCTCAGTGACCGCATCGCGAAACCGGTTCGCGTTCTCACCCCCCTTCTCCCATACGCTTGTCCCGTGACCCCCGCGGACCTCTCCCTCACCGTGCTGCACGCCGTGCGCCGTGCGGTCGATGACGGTGCGCTGCGGGTCGACGTTCCCGAGAACGTCAAGGTCGAGCGGCCCCGCCCCGGGGGCCTCGGCGACTACGCCAGTAACGTCGCCCTCACCCTCGCCCGCGCCGCCGGGCGCCCGCCCCTCGATGTCGCCGCGATTCTCCGCGAGCGGCTCCACCCGAGCCCCGGGATCGCCGCCGTCGACATCACCGGGCCCGGGTTCCTGAACTTCACCCTGCGCGGCGAAGCCCAGCAGGGGCTCATACGGGAGATCCTCCGGCGCGGTGAGCGGTACGGGCGGGTCGGCCACACCGGTCAGGTCGCCCAGCCCGCCTACCGCGCCGATGTCCGGGCCGCCGTCACCGCCGACGCCGTGCGGCGCATCCTTCTCTCCCAGGGGTACGCCGTGCGCACCTCCTGCGAGGACGCCGCCGACCCCGCCTGGGCCGACCTCGGCGTACGGATCGAGGTCCAGCACTCCCGGGGCCGCCTGGCCACCGACATCGCCCCGCTTCCCGTCCCGTACACCGCCTCCGAGCTCCTTGCCCGCTTCGGGCTCGACGCCGCCCGCTGGGGGCTCCTGGCCGCCGCCGCCCATGATCGGGCTCCTCTCGACGATCTTCTGCTGCGGCAGCACGAGGACAACCCCTTCTTCCGGGTCCGGTACGCCCACTCACGCGCCCGAGCCCTCGTACGGAACGCCGAACAGCTCGCGTTCCGTAGCGATGCCCGCGAGAACGTCGACGCGCCCGCGCTCATCCGCGCCCTCGGCGACCACCCCGCCGTTCTCGCCTCCGCCGCCCGCCACCGCGCCCCCGATCGGGTCGCCCGGCATCTCGAAGTCGTCGCCGACGCGCTGCTCGACCTCCAGCACACCGTCCTGCCCCTCGGTGACGAGAAACCCTCGGCCGCCCACCGCTCCCGGCTCGCGCTCGCCGAAGCCGCCGGGGTGGTGCTCGCCGGTGGCCTCTCCCTGCTCGGCATCAGCGCACCCGACCAGATCTGAAAGATGCAGACATGAGCCGTTCCGCCCACCCCGCCGGGCCCCGCCACGCCGACGTCCTCCCCGAGGGGCACTACACCGCCCCGCCCGCCGACCTCAACCGGCTCGACCCCAAGGTCTGGGCCCGGACCGTCCGTCGTGACGACGAAGGGCAGGTCACCGTCGGCGGGCTCACCGTCGACGAGCTCCGTGAGCAGTTCGGCACACCCGCCTACGTCCTCGACGAGGCCGACTTCCGCACTCGCTGCCGTGCCTGGGCCGACGCCTTCGGCGCCGACGCCGACGTCTTCTACGCCGGCAAGGCCTTCCTCTCCCGCGCCGTCGTGCGCTGGCTCAAGGAGGAGGGGCTCAACCTCGACGTCTGCTCCGCCGGTGAACTCGGCACCGCCCTCTCCGCCGGCATGCCGCCGGAGCGCATCGCCTACCACGGCAACAACAAGTCCGAGGCGGAGATCCGGCGGGCCGTCGAGGTCGGTGTCGGGCGTATCGTCCTCGACTCCTTCCAGGAGATCGTCCGCGTCGCCCACATCGCCGAATCCCTCGGCAAGCGGCAGCGCGTCCAGATCCGCGTCACCGTCGGCGTCGAGGCCCACACGCACGAGTTCATCGCCACCGCCCACGAGGACCAGAAGTTCGGCATCGCGCTCGCCGGGGGACAGGCCGCCGAGGCCGTCCGGCGCGTGCTGAAGCTGGACGGTCTCGAGCTCATCGGCATCCACTCGCACATCGGGTCGCAGATCTTCGACATGGCCGGGTTCGAGGTCTCCGCCCGCCGCGTCGTCCAGCTCCTCGCCGAGGTGCGCGACGAACACGGCGTCGAACTCCCCGAGATCGACCTCGGCGGCGGCCTCGGCATCGCCTACACCTCCGACGACGATCCGAGCGAACCCCACCACATCGCCAAGGCCCTCCACGAGATCGTCACCAGGGAGTGCGCCGCCGCCGGGCTCGCCACGCCCCGGATCTCCGTGGAGCCGGGCCGCGCCATCGTCGGACCCACGGCCTTCACGCTGTACGAGGTCGGCACCGTCAAGCCCCTCGACGGACTGCGGACGTACGTCAGCGTGGACGGCGGCATGTCCGACAACATCCGCACCGCGCTGTACGACGCCGAGTACAGCGTCGCCCTCGTGTCGCGGACGAGCGACGCCGAGCCCATGCTCACCCGTGTCGTCGGCAAGCACTGCGAGAGCGGCGACATCGTCGTACGGGACGCGTTCCTGCCCGCCGACATCGCGCCCGGCGATCTCGTCGCCGTGCCCGCCACCGGCG
This sequence comes from Streptomyces sp. NPDC057271, assembly GCF_042668715.1. Classification (NCBI taxonomy): domain Bacteria; kingdom Bacillati; phylum Actinomycetota; class Actinomycetes; order Kitasatosporales; family Streptomycetaceae; genus Streptomyces; species Streptomyces sp. NPDC057271. The sequence continues at coordinate 48,673 of NZ_JBHUYJ010000017.1, read as the reverse complement.
CGTACTGCCGGTCGATGGCCAGCAACTACAACCACGCACTCCGCCCGCCCGTCGTCGCCGTCCGCGACGGCGAGGCGCGCGTGATCGTCCGGCGTGAGACGGAGGAAGATCTCCTGCGTCTCGATGTCGGGTGATGAAATAGATGTCTCAGGATCCGGACGAGGGGCAGAAACCCTCGTCCGGTGAGTGAGACTGGTCCAACCGTAGAGATACGAAGCAGTACGAGAAGCAGTACGAGAAACGAGGTCGGATGATGCGTACGCGTCCGCTGAAGGTGGCGCTGCTGGGCTGTGGTGTGGTCGGCTCAGAGGTGGCGCGCATCATGACGACGCACGCCGACGACCTCGCCGCGCGCATCGGCGCCCCGGTCGAGCTCGCCGGCGTCGCGGTCCGCCGCCCGGACAAGGTCCGTGAGGGCATCCCCGCCGAGCTGATCACCACCGACGCCACCGCCCTGGTGAAACGGGGCGACATCGACGTCGTCGTCGAGGTCATCGGCGGTGTCGAGCCCGCCCGCACCCTCATCACCACCGCCTTCGAGCACGGCGCCTCCGTCGTCTCGGCCAACAAGGCGCTCCTCGCCCAGGACGGCGCGAGCCTCTACGCCGCCGCCGACCAGCACGGCCAGGACCTGTACTACGAGGCCGCCGTCGCGGGCGCCATCCCGCTCATCCGGCCGCTGCGCGAGTCCCTCGCCGGCGACAAGATCAACCGTGTGATGGGCATCGTCAACGGCACGACGAACTTCATCCTCGACAAGATGGACACGTCCGGCGCCGGCTACTCCGAGGCGCTCGACGAGGCCACCGCCCTCGGGTACGCCGAGGCCGACCCGACCGCCGACGTCGAGGGCTTCGACGCCGCCGCCAAGGCCGCCATCCTCGCCGGTATCGCCTTCCACACCCGCGTACGCCTCGACGACGTCTACCGCGAGGGCATGACCGAGGTCACCGCCGCCGACTTCGCCTCCGCCAAGCAGATGGGCTGCACCATCAAGCTGCTCGCCATCTGCGAGCGGGCCGCCGACGGCGAGTCCGTCACCGCGCGCGTGCACCCCGCGATGATCCCGCTGAGCCACCCGCTCGCCTCCGTCCGCGAGGCCTACAACGCGGTCTTCGTCGAGGCCGAGGCCGCCGGGCAACTCATGTTCTACGGCCCCGGCGCGGGCGGCGCCCCGACCGCGTCCGCCGTCCTCGGCGACCTGGTCGCCGTGTGCCGCAACAAGCGGGGCGGGGCCACCGGCCCCGGCGAGTCCGCGTACACCCAGCTGCCCGTGAGCCCCATGGGCGACGTGGTGACGCGGTACCACATCAGCCTCGACGTGGCCGACAAGCCGGGCGTCCTCGCCCAGGTCGCGACGGTCTTCGCCGAGCACGGCGTATCGATCGATACGGTCCGCCAGCAGGGCAAGGACGGCGAGGCCTCCCTCGTCGTCGTCACCCACCGCGCGCCCGACGCCGCCCTCTCCGGGACCGTCGAGGCGCTGCGCAAGCTCGACACCGTGCGCGGTGTCGCCAGCATCATGCGTGTTGAAGGGGAGTAAGGACCCATGACCAGCAAGGGCACCCACCAGTGGCGCGGCATCATCGAGGAGTACCGGGACCGCCTTCCGGTCACGGACACGACGCCGGTCGTCACGCTCCGTGAGGGCGGTACGCCGCTCGTTCCCGCTCAGGTCCTCTCCGAGCGCACGGGCTGCGAGGTGCACCTCAAGGTCGAGGGCGCCAACCCCACCGGGTCCTTCAAGGACCGCGGCATGACCATGGCCATCTCCAAGGCCAAGGAGGAGGGCGCGCAGGCCGTCATCTGCGCCTCCACCGGCAACACCTCGGCGTCCGCGGCGGCTTACGCGGTACGCGCCGGGATGGTCTCCGCCGTCCTCGTGCCGCAGGGCAAGATCGCGCTCGGCAAGATGGGCCAGGCCCTCGTGCACGGCGCGAAGATCCTCCAGGTCGACGGCAACTTCGACGACTGCCTGGACCTCGCCCGCGCGCTCTCGGACAACTACCCGGTCGCGCTGGTCAATTCCGTCAACCCGGTCCGTATCGAGGGCCAGAAGACCGCCGCCTTCGAGATCGTGGACATGCTGGGCGACGCCCCCGACATCCACGTCCTGCCCGTCGGCAACGCCGGCAACATCACGGCCTACTGGAAGGGGTACCGGGAGTACGCCCGCCCGACGCCCGCCGCCATCCCTGTCGGGGACGCTCCGGGTCGCACCCTCCCTGCCCTCGCCACCCGCACCCCGCGCATGTGGGGCTTCCAGGCCTCCGGCTCCGCGCCGCTCGTACGCGGTGAGGTCGTCAAGGACCCGTCGACCATCGCCACCGCGATCCGCATCGGCAACCCGGCCTCGTGGGACTACGCGATCGCCGCCCGCGACGAGTCCGGCGGCCTCATCGACGAGGTGACGGACCGTGAGATCCTGCGCGCCTACCGGCTGTTGGCCTCCCAGGAGGGTGTCTTCGTCGAGCCCGCCTCGGCCGCGTCCGTCGCCGGTCTGCTGAAGGCCTTCGAGCAGGGCAAGGTCGACCCGGGCCAGCGGATCGTCTGCACGGTCACCGGCAACGGTCTGAAGGACCCCGACTGGGCCGTCGCCGGCGCGCCGCAGCCGGTCACCGTCCCGGTCGACGCGGCCGCCGCCGCCGAGCGCCTCGGCCTCGCGTAAGCCGCCCACAGCAGGTCAAGTCCCCGACGGGAAGGCGCCTCTCCGGGAATCCCCGGAGAGGCAAACCCGATCAGGAACGTACATAGGCGCACAGGAAGGCTTGCGACACGCATCGTGCGCCTCCTGTGCGCCCTATGTCGCCACAGAACCTTCCTTCGATAGGCTGTACCGAACCCGCCCCGTTGCATATGCGCGGTGTCGTTGCCGTTGTCGCCCCCGAGGCAGAGACGGCCCCCGGGTTTCCGTGTGCTTCTCTTGAAATCCCGTAGTCGCAAGTCAAGGAGAGTCATCGAGCGATGGCCGGTCCCGCGTTCCGCGCCGCCGCCGTACGGGTGCGCGTTCCCGCCACCAGCGCCAACCTCGGCCCGGGCTTCGACGCCTTCGGCCTGTCGCTGGGTCTCTACGACGACGTCGTCGTCCGGGTCGCCGACTCCGGACTGCACATCGACATCGCCGGTGAGGGCGCCGACACGCTCCCGCGCGACGAGAGCCACCTGCTCGTACGCTCCCTGCGTACCGCCTTCGACCTGCTGGGCGGCCAGCCGCGCGGCCTCGAGGTCGTCTGCGCCAACCGCATCCCGCACGGCCGCGGCCTCGGCTCCTAAC
>NZ_JBHUYJ010000017.1:15284-45389 GCF_042668715.1 Streptomyces sp. NPDC057271 | reverse complement strand
TCGCTCGTCCCCGCCCCCTTCCCCCCCCTCCCCCTCCCCACCCACCGCAACACCCCCCCCCACCCGGCGGCCCTCCTCGAGCTCGCCACCGAGATCGAGGGCCACCCCGACAACGTCGCCGCCTGTCTGCTCGGCGGCTTCACGCTCGCCTGGACCGAGTCCGGTGCCGCGCGAGCGATCAGGATGGATCCTTCCGATTCCATCGTTCCGGTGGTTTTCGTCCCCGGTAAGCCCGTACTGACCGAGACCGCCCGCGGTCTGCTGCCGCGTACCGTCCCGCACGTCGACGCCGCGGCCAACGCCGGACGCGCCGCGCTCCTCGTGGAGGCGCTCACCCGCCGCCCCGAGCTGCTGCTCGCGGCCACGGAGGACCGGCTGCACCAGGAGTACCGGGCTCCCGCGATGCCCGAGAGCATCGCCCTTGTGAACCGGCTGCGGGCCGACGGAGTCCCCGCGGTCATCTCCGGCGCGGGCCCCACGGTGCTCGCGCTGGCCGAACAGGGGTCGGCCGACAAGGTCGCCCGACTGGCGGGCGAGGGATGGGCCGCGAACCGGCTCGACCTCGATGCGTCCGGAGCGAGTGTTCTGCCGCTCGCGCCGTAGGGACGCGTGATTGCCGGTGAGGGAGAGGGGGAATGTTTGTTGGAGCCGGTAGTGTTAACCTCAAGTCTGCACCCGACGTTTTCGAGGCGCGGTGCGGAGTGTCCCCATCAGGGACCACCCATTCTTCCGGGAGCCTCCCCAACTGCCTGAGCAGCCCGCCTGAGCAGTTTCGAGCACGCTCCGGAACCGGCACGACACCCCTCGCTCTTTCCATGTGAGGGCCGAGCAGGGGGCCTCGGGCCGGACCCACAGCACGTTTTTTCCTCCTCCGCCGTACCCGGCGGGACCACCGCCCCGACACGGTCCACAAACCAGACCGCCGTCGGACAGCACAACCGGTCGCCGAGCCAGATGGCCGACGTCCGCTCCAGGGAAGGACCCTTCGTGAGCGACACCACCGATCTGATGGGCGTGACTGCCGACAACCCCGTCGACACCTCCGCGCCCGCCGCAGGTGCTGCCACTGGCACCACCGCACGGCGCCGCCGCTCCGGCACCGGCCTCGAGGGCATGGTCCTGGCCGAGCTGCAGCAGGTCGCGTCCGGCCTCGGCATCAGGGGCACCGCGCGGATGCGCAAGAGCCAGCTGATCGAGGTCATCAAGGAGGCGCAGGCCGGAGGCGGAGCCCCCGCCAAGGCCGCCGCCGACACGGCTGAGACCAAGCCGAAGCGCCGCGCCACCTCCAAGGCCCGTACGGCCGAGGGCGCCGCCGAGACCGCTGCTCCCAAGGCGGAGAAGGCCGAGAAGGCCGTCGCCCAGCAGCAGATCGACATCCCCGGCCAGCCCTCCCCGAAGGTCTCGGCCTCGCTCGACCAGGGAGGTGCCCCCACCGACGACCAGCCGGCCGGTGAGCGCCGCCGCCGTCGGGCCACGGCCCCGGCCGGCAGCCCGGAGGGCGACGTCAAGGCCGAGTCCTCCCAGGCCGTGAAGACCGAGGCCAAGGCCGAGACCCGGACGGACTCCCGAACCGAGTCCCGTACGGACGACGCCAAGGCCGAGTCCGCCGCCGACACCGCCGAGGGCCGCGGCCGCCGTGACCGCGGCGAGCGCGGGGAGCGCCGTGACCGCGGCGACCGTCAGCGCGACCGCCGCGACCGTGGCGGCAAGGGCGACGACCAGCAGGGCGGTGGCCAGGGAGGCCAGCGTCAGCAGCGTCAGGGTGGCCAGCAGGGCCAGCAGGGCGGCCCGCAGGACGACTTCGACGACGAGGGCGGCCGCCGTGGCCGTCGCGGCCGCTACCGCGACCGTCGTGGCCGTCGTGGCCGTGACGACTTCGCGACCGGCGAGCCGCAGGTCTCCGAGGACGACGTCCTGATCCCCGTCGCGGGCATCCTGGACATCCTCGACAACTACGCGTTCATCCGGACCTCCGGCTACCTGCCCGGCCCGAACGACGTGTACGTCTCCCTCGCCCAGGTCCGCAAGAACGGCCTGCGCAAGGGTGACCACGTCACCGGCGCCGTGCGTCAGCCGAAGGAGGGCGAGCGCCGCGAGAAGTTCAACGCGCTGGTGCGTCTGGACTCCTCGAACGGCATGGCCGCCGACTCCGGCCGCGGCCGCCCGGAGTTCAACAAGCTGACCCCGCTCTACCCGCAGGACCGGCTCCGCCTGGAGACCGACCCGGGTGTGCTGACCACGCGGATCATCGACCTCGTGTCGCCGATCGGCAAGGGCCAGCGAGGCCTGATCGTGGCCCCGCCGAAGACCGGCAAGACCATGATCATGCAGGCGATCGCCAACGCGATCACGCACAACAACCCCGAGTGCCACCTGATGGTCGTCCTGGTCGACGAGCGTCCGGAAGAGGTCACCGACATGCAGCGGTCGGTCAAGGGCGAGGTCATCTCCTCGACCTTCGACCGTCCGGCCGAGGACCACACCACGGTCGCCGAGCTGGCCATCGAGCGCGCCAAGCGTCTCGTGGAGCTGGGTCACGACGTGGTCGTCCTGCTCGACTCGATCACCCGCCTGGGCCGCGCGTACAACCTCGCCGCCCCGGCCTCCGGCCGCATCCTGTCCGGTGGTGTCGACTCGACCGCGCTCTACCCGCCGAAGCGCTTCTTCGGTGCGGCGCGCAACATCGAGGACGGCGGCTCGCTGACCATCCTGGCCACCGCGCTGGTCGACACCGGCTCGCGCATGGACGAGGTGATCTTCGAGGAGTTCAAGGGCACCGGCAACATGGAGCTCAAGCTCGACCGGAAGCTCGCCGACAAGCGCATCTTCCCGGCCGTCGACGTCGACGCCTCGGGTACGCGTAAGGAAGAGATCCTGCTCGGCAGCGACGAGCTCGCGGTCACCTGGAAGCTGCGTCGCGTGCTCCACGCGCTCGACCAGCAGCAGGCGATCGAGCTGCTTCTCGACAAGATGAAGCAGACGAAGTCGAACGGCGAGTTCCTGCTCCAGATCCAGAAGACGACGCCTGGCGGGAACAACGACTGACGGAGACGTCAGTGACACGGCGGGGGTCGGTCCAGAGGCCGTAACCCTGCCGTGACCTGGACGAACACAGCGCCCATCGTGCCCCGGCACGGTGGGCGCCGTGCGTTGCGGTCCGTCGCTCTGCGAAACCTCACAGGTTCATATGCAACCCTTTCGGGCGCTTCGCCGTCACAGAAGGTGAAGCGAAGACCTGAGGTGGGAGATGAGCGAGCAGAGCAAGGGCGGTCGAATATTCCCCCTACGCCCAGGGGAGGTGGGGGGACGCCGAGGCAGCGGCCGCCGCCGCAAGGAGCCCGCCAAGGGCCGCCGCGCGCTGACCGTCGCCGTCTGGAGCGCCGCCGCGCTCGTCGTCGTCGGCGGCTCCGGGCTCGGATACGTCTACTTCAAGCTCGACGGCAACCTCAAGAGCGTGGACATCAACGCCCAGCTCGGCACCGACCGGCCCAAGAACGTCGACAACGGCTCGATGGACATCCTCGTCCTCGGCTCCGACTCCCGGTCCGGCGACAACGGGGCCTACGGCAAGGACGAGGGCGGCGCCCGGTCCGACACCGCGATGGTCCTCCACGTCTACGAGGGCCACAAGAAGGCGAGCGTCGTCTCGATCCCGCGCGACACCCTCGTCGACCGCCCCGCCTGCACCGACGAGCGGGGCACCGCCGTCCCCGCCGGCAAGCGGGCCATGTTCAACACCGCGTACGAGGTCGGCGGGCCGGCCTGCGCCGTGAAGACCGTCGAGTCGCTCTCCGGCATCCGCATGGACCACTACGTCGAGGTCGACTTCACCGGCTTCACGAAGCTGATCGACAAGCTCGGCGGCGTCGAGATCACCACGACGAAGGCGATCAAGGACCCCAAGAGCCACCTCGACCTCGACCCGGGCACGCATACCCTGGACGGCGAGCAGTCCCTCGGTCTGGTCCGTACCCGCAAGAGCGTCGGCGACGGCAGCGACCTCGGCCGCATCCAGCTCCAGCAGGCGTTCATGAAGGCATTCATCGACCAGGTCAAGGACGTCGGCGTCCTCACGAACCCCAAGAAGCTCCTGGACGTCGCCGACACCGCCACCAAGGCCATCACGCCCGACTCGGAGCTCGACTCCGTCAACGAGCTGATGGGCTTCGCCCAGGGGCTCTCCGGGCTCGGCGCCGAGGACGTCCACATGGTCACCATGCCGGTCGAGTACGACCCCGCCGACCCGAACCGCGTCCTGCCTCTGGAGGCCCGGTCGCGTCAGGTCTGGCAGGCCCTCAAGAGCGACCGGCCCATTCCCGCCTCCGCCACGAAGGGCGCTGCCACCGGCCAGGCGGACGGCGTCGTGGGACAGCCCACCACGGCCTCGGAATAGTTTCACCCGGGACCCGGTTTTGGGAGATACGGCCGGTCCTGGCAGACTGGTACGTCGGCCCCGGTTCACGCAGGTGCAATCCGCACGGCGACCCGGTGCCCTCCCGAAACTAGGAGACACCTTGAAGCGCGAGATCCACCCCGAGTACGTCGAGACCCAGGTCAGCTGCACCTGTGGCGCGTCGTTCACCACCCGTAGCACCCTGACCGAGGGCACCATCCGTGCCGAGGTCTGCTCCGAGTGCCACCCGTTCTACACGGGCAAGCAGAAGATCCTCGACACCGGCGGCCGCGTCGCCCGCTTCGAGGCCCGCTTCGGCAAGGCTGCGGCCAAGAAGTAGCACGTCACTGCGCCGGTCCTTGGTCGCTCCCGCTGGGGGTACCGGACCGGCGCTTTGCCGTCCCCGCAGTCCGTTCGTACGAGAACCAGGAGCCCCCGATGTTCGAGGCGGTCGAGGAACTGATCGGCGAGCACGCCGATCTCGAGAAGAAGCTCGCTGACCCTTCGGTCCACGCGGACCAGGCCAACGCGCGCAAGCTGAACAAGCGTTACGCCGAGCTGACCCCGATCGTCGCCGTCTACCGTTCCTGGAAGCAGAACGGTGACGACATCGAGACCGCCCGCGAGCTGATGCACGACGACCCCGACTTCGCGGCCGAGGTGAAGGACCTGGAGAAGCAGCGCGAGGAGCTGACCGACAGGCTGCGGCTGCTGCTCGTCCCGCGCGACCCCAGCGACGACAAGGACGTCATCCTGGAGATCAAGGCCGGCGCGGGCGGCGACGAGTCCGCCCTCTTCGCCGGCGATCTGCTGCGGATGTATCTGCGCTATGCCGAGCGCGTCGGCTGGAAGACCGAGATCATCGACTCCACCGAGTCCGAGCTCGGCGGCTACAAGGACGTCCAGGTCGCCGTGAAGACCAAGGGCGGCAACGGCGCGACCGAGCCCGGCCAGGGCGTCTGGGCACGGCTGAAGTACGAGGGCGGGGTGCACCGCGTGCAGCGCGTGCCCGCCACCGAGTCGGCCGGCCGGATCCACACCTCCGCGGCCGGTGTCCTCGTGACCCCCGAGGCCGAGGAGATCGACGTCGAGATCCACGCCAACGACCTGCGCATCGACGTGTACCGCTCGTCGGGCCCCGGCGGCCAGTCCGTCAACACCACCGACTCCGCGGTCCGCATCACCCACCTGCCGACCGGCATCGTCGCCTCCTGCCAGAACGAGAAGAGCCAGCTCCAGAACAAGGAGCAGGCGATGCGTATCCTGCGGTCCCGGCTGCTCGCCGCCGCACAGGAGGAGGCGGAGTCCAAGGCCGCCGACGCCCGTCGCAGCCAGGTCCGCACCGTCGACCGGTCCGAGAAGATCCGTACGTACAACTTCCCGGAAAACCGGATCTCGGACCACCGCGTCGGCTTCAAGGCGTACAACTTGGACCAGGTGCTCGACGGCGATCTGGACGCGATGATCCAGGCCTGCGTCGACGCCGACTCCGCCGCCAAGCTCGCAGCAGCGTAGGACTTGTCAGCCCCACCCGCACCACGGAGGACCAGCGTGAACCTGCTGCTTGCCGAGGTGGCCCAGGCCACCCAGCGGCTGGCCGACGCCGGCGTTCCCTCACCGCGTTTCGACGCCGAGGAGCTCGCCGCGTTCGTGCACGGCGTCAAGCGGGGGGAGCTGCACAACGTCAAGGACGCGGACTTCGACGCCCGCTACTGGGAGGCGGTCGCCCGCCGCGAGGCGCGCGAGCCGCTCCAGCACATCACCGGACGGGCGTTCTTCCGCTATCTGGAGCTCCAGGTGGGGCCGGGCGTCTTCGTGCCCCGGCCGGAGACCGAGTCGGTCGTCGGCTGGGCCATAGACGCCGTACGGGCCATGGACGTCGTCGAGCCGCTGATCGTCGACCTCTGCACCGGTTCGGGCGCGATCGCGCTCGCGATGGCGCAGGAGGTGCCGCGCTCGCGCGTGCACGCGGTCGAACTCTCCGACGACGCGCTGGTGTGGACCCGCAAGAACGCCGAGGGTTCGCGCGTCACGGTCCACCAGGGCGACGCGCTGGGCGCGCTGCCGGAGCTCGACGGCCAGGTCGACCTGGTCATCTCCAACCCGCCGTACATCCCGCTCACCGAGTGGGAGTACGTGGCGCCCGAGGCGCGTGACCACGACCCGGAGATGGCGCTGTTCTCCGGCGAGGACGGCCTCGACACCATCCGCGGCATCGAGCGCACCGCGCACCGCCTGCTGCGTCCGGGGGGCCTCGTCGTGATCGAGCACGCGGACACCCAGGGCGGCCAGGTGCCGTGGATCTTCAACGAGGAGGCCGGCTGGACCGACGCCGCCGACCACCCCGACCTGAACAACCGCCCGCGCTTCGCGACCGCCCGCAAGGCCACGCCGTGACGTCCCGGTGTGTGACACGACCGCTCGCCACTCCCGGAACGAGTGAGCCGGAGGAGCGCGCGGGCGTCGAAAGGGAGTGGGGGGACCTCCCGCCGAAGGCAGCGGGAACGCGGAGGGCGCGAGGAACGAGCGACCGAGCACGGTCGACCGTCGGCGGACGCCTGAGCGCTCCGTGGGGGTGCCCCCGAAGGCAGGGGGAGAACCGAGTGACCAAGAACGAGGAGGCCCGCTAAATGGCTCGGCGATACGACTGCAACGAGGCGACCGACCGCGCGACCGGGCTGCGCGAGGCCGCGTCCGCCGTGCGCCGTGGCGAGCTGGTCGTGCTGCCCACCGACACCGTGTACGGGATCGGCGCGGACGCCTTCAGCTCGGAGGCGGTCGCGGACCTGCTGGACGCCAAGGGCCGGGGCCGCAACATGCCCACGCCCGTCCTCATCGGCTCCCCGAACACGCTGCACGGGCTCGTCACGGACTTCTCCGAGCAGGCGTGGGAGCTCGTCGACGCGTTCTGGCCCGGCGCGCTCACGCTCGTCGCGAAGCACCAGCCGTCGCTGCAGTGGGACCTGGGCGACACCCGGGGCACGGTGGCGATCCGGATGCCGCTGCACCCGGTGGCGATCGAGCTGCTCACCGAGGTCGGCCCGATGGCGGTCTCCTCGGCGAACCTCACCGGGCACCCGTCGCCCGAGGACTGCGACGCGGCACAGGGCATGCTCGGCGACTCGGTCTCCGTCTACCTCGACGGGGGTCCGACGCCGGGGATCGTCCCGTCGTCGATCGTCGACGTGACGGGCAAGGTGCCGGTACTGCTGCGTGCGGGGGCGCTCTCCGCGGAGGAACTCCGGAAGGTCGTACCCGACCTCGAGGTGGCCAATTGACCGCCCCTGAGGGGCGTGGCATAGCGGGGCACGAGAGCACTTCCTTCCGCATCCTCCACGTCAGCACCGGCAACGTCTGCCGCTCGCCGATCACCGAGCGGCTGACCCGCCATGCCCTGAGCGACCGCCTGGGCGACCCCCGGGGCGGCGGCCTGATCGTGGAGAGCGCGGGCACCTGGGGCCACGAGGGGGCCCCGATGGAGGCCAACGCGGAGCTGGTCCTCGCCGACTTCGGCGCGGACTACAGCGGCTTCGTCGGCCGTGAGCTCCTCGACGAGCACGTCATCCGCGCGGACCTGGTCCTGACGGCGACCCGCGACCACCGGGCGCAGGTCATCTCGATGGGCCACTCGGCGGGCCTGCGCACCTTCACCCTGAAGGAGTTCACCCGTCTCGTCCGCGCGATAGACCCCGCGACGCTGCCGGACCCCCTGGGCGACGGCATGGTCGAACGCGCGCGTGCGCTGGTGCGCGCGGCGGCGGCTCTACGCGGGTGGCTCCTGGCCCCGAGCGCGGAGGCCGACGAGGTCAACGACCCGTACGGTGCGCCGATCACGTTCTTCCGCTCGATCGGCGAGGAGATCAACACGGCGCTCGACCCCGTCGTGACGGCCCTGACCGGGGTTCCCGCGCGACGCTGAGGTGTGCGACGTGTGCTCCGCACGTCCGTCGGCCGGAGGCCGACGGGGCGGCCCGACGCCGGGGAAGGTCCCCAGGGGCCGGGCAGTGCGAGGGGTGCGTCGGGGCAGGGAGCTCGGCACGGCGCCCGCCCCCGTGGTGGCGCCCTGACCGGGGCGCCGACGGTAGCCCCGCGCGCCGGCAGAGCCATACGGCCCAGGGTCCGGGCGAACACCGGGCAAACCCGTGCCCGCGCGCCTACATTGGAGCTGAAGGCCAGCCCACGCGCCGCCTGGAGCCCACGATGCCGGTCACCGCTCCACCCGAAGAGGATCTCGACGTCCTGCGCCGTCAGGACCCGGAGATCGCCGATGTGCTGCTCGGGGAGGTGCGCCGGCAGGCCGACAGTCTGCAGCTGATCGCCGCCGAGAACTTCACCTCGCCCGCCGTCCTCGCCGCCCTCGGCTCCCCGCTCGCCAACAAGTACGCCGAGGGGTATCCCGGCGCCCGCCATCACGGCGGCTGCGAGTTCGCCGACGCCGCCGAGCGGATCGCCGTCGACCGGGCCACCGCGCTCTTCGGAGCCGAGCACGCGAACGTCCAGGCCCACTCCGGCTCGTCGGCCGTCCTGGCGGCGTACGCGGCCCTTCTCAGGCCCGGAGACACCGTCCTCGCCATGGGACTTCCTCACGGCGGCCATCTCACGCACGGTTCACCCGCCAACTTCTCCGGCCGCTGGTTCGACTTCGTCCCGTACGGCGTCGACGCCGAGACCGGTCTGATCGACTACGAGCAGGTCGCCGCCCTCGCCCGCCACCACCGCCCCAAGGCGATCGTCTGCGGCTCCATCTCCTACCCGCGCCATATCGACTACGCGATCTTCCGCGAGATCGCCGACGAGGCCGGGGCCTATCTCATCGCCGACGCCGCCCACCCCATCGGGCTCGTCGCCGGGGGAGCGGCGCCCAACCCCGTCCCGTACGCCGATGTGGTCTGCGCCACCACCCACAAGGTCCTGCGCGGTCCCCGCGGCGGGATGATCCTCTGCGGCGCCGAGCTGGCCGACCGCGTCGACCGGGCCGTCTTCCCGTTCACGCAGGGCGGCGCCCAGATGCACACGATCGCCGCCAAGGCGGTCGCCTTCGGCGAGGCGTCGACCCCCGCCTTCACCACGTATGCCCATCAGGTCGTCGCCCACGCCCGCGTCCTCGCCGACGCGCTCTCCGCCGAGGGCTTCGCGCTCACCACCGGCGGCACCGACACCCACCTCATCACCGCCGACCCCGCCCCCCTCGGCGTCGACGGCCGCACGGCGCGCTCGCGCCTCGCCGCCGCCGGCATGGTCCTCGACACCTGCGCCCTGCCGTACGGAGACGGACGTGGGATTCGTCTCGGAACCGCCGCCGTCACCACCCAGGGAATGGGCGCTTCGGAGATGGCGCGGATCGCCTCGTTGTTCACGATCGCGCTACGGGACGAACCGCGGGAGACGGCCCGGGTACGGGCGGAAGTACGTGACCTTGCCGGGCGATTTCCCCCGTATGGACGGTGAGGAACGCCGGAGCGCAACCATCCGGCCGGGACGTATGTCCTCAAGCACATGGACGGCACGGCTAGGGTGTGGGGCTGAGATGGCCAGCGATTCCTGTGGGGCAGCCCGTGCGTGATTACCTGCTGACGCTCTGTGTCACGGCCGCGGTGACCTATCTGCTCACCGGTCCGGTGCGGAAGTTCGCCATCGCGACCGGGGCGATGCCGGAGATCCGTGCCCGAGACGTACACCGAGAACCGACTCCGCGGCTCGGTGGCATCGCCATGTTCTTCGGCCTGTGCACCGGCCTGCTGGTGGCGGACCACCTGCAGAACCTCAACAGCGTCTTCGAGCTCTCCAACGAGCCCCGCGCGCTGCTCTCCGGCGCCGCCCTGATCTGGCTGATCGGTGTCCTCGACGACAAGTTCGAGCTGGACGCGCTGATCAAGCTGGGCGCGCAGATGATCTCCGCCGGTGTGATGGTGATGCAGGGTCTGACGATCCTGTGGCTGCCGATCCCGGGTGTCGGCACGGTCGCGCTCACCAAGGGGCAGGGCACGCTCCTGACCGTGGCCCTGGTCGTCCTGACCATCAACGCCGTGAACTTCGTCGACGGCCTCGACGGACTGGCCGCCGGCATGGTCTGCATCGCCGCCGCGGCCTTCTTCCTGTACGCGTACCGCCTTTGGTACGGCTACACGATCGAGGCCGCCGCGCCCGCGACGCTCTTCGCCGCGATCCTCATGGGCATGTGCCTGGGCTTCCTGCCGCACAACATGCATCCGGCCCGGATCTTCATGGGCGACTCCGGTTCGATGCTGATCGGTCTGATCCTGGCCGCCTCGGCGATCTCGATCACCGGCCAGGTCGACCCGGACGTGCTGAAGCTCTTCGAGGGCTCGACCCGTGAGGCCACCCACGCCGCCCTGCCGGTCTTCATCCCGCTCGTGCTGCCGCTGACGATCATCGCGATCCCCATGGCCGACCTGGTCCTGGCCATCGTCCGCCGTACCTGGAACGGTCAGTCGCCGTTCGCCGCCGACCGCGGGCACCTGCACCACCGACTCCTCGAGATCGGGCACTCGCACAGCCGGGCCGTCCTGATCATGTACTTCTGGTCGGCGCTCATCGCCTTCGGGACGCTCGCGTACTCGGTGCACTCCACGTCGATGTGGATCGTGCTCGGGGTCGTGTTCCTGAGCGCCATCGGCCTGGTGCTGCTCCTGCTGCCGCGCTTCACACCGCGCGCCCCGCGCTGGGCGGAGTCCTTCGTCCCGCCGCGCTACCGGCGCCGCGGGGCCGGCCGCCGCGGAGGCCGGCCGGGCACGCGCTCGGACGGCGCCGCTCCGGTCGCCGCGGCCGTCGAGGAGCCGGCGGAGGAGCGCGTACCGGTGCCCGCGGGGGTCAACGGGTCCACCGCCATCGGCCACCGTTCGCGCTTCACCGACCGGCGGAAGGCCGGAACGCCGAGTTGACGAATGTCATATCGAGCCGCACTACCAGACAAAACCCCCCGGCGTGCTGCACACACGCGCACGGTCACACTCATGTGTGACAGTCGGCACACTTCCCGGGTAAAGAACTACTCAAATAGTTTGTGATACCGTTCACGAGACCCGGCGACAGAGCCGAAAGACCGTAGTGCGACGGTCCGTTGGCCCCGAGACACACCTCGGACCGGGCTTACGCTCGTCCCTGACGACACCATCGCCCCCACCAGCAACAGCGGAGACACCGCCATGCCGTCCAACGACGCACGCATCCTTCTGTCAGCTGCCATTCCCGCTGCTGCCACCGGCGCCATCGCCGCGGTCATCAGCGGCGTGGTTGCCGGCGGCAAGGGCGCGATCGGTGCCGTCATCGGCTGCGCTGTGGTGATCGCCTTCATGGGGATCGGGCTCGTGGTGCTCCAGCGGACGGCCAAGTCGTACCCGCACCTGTTCCAGGCGATGGGTCTGCTGCTCTACACGACCCAGCTGCTGCTGCTCTTCGTGTTGATGCTGATGCTCAAGAACACGACGTTCTTCGACTTCAAGGCCTTCGCCTTCACACTGCTCGCGTCGACCCTCGTCTGGATCGCCGCGCAGGCACGTGCGTACATGAAGGCCAAGATCATGTACATCGACGACCCCAAGAAGCCGGGGTCGTCGCAGTGAGGGGTAGGGCCGGGATAAAGGCGTGTTCGGCTTCCTGCTATCGTCCGGTGCCAACTGCGGCACTGCGGGCGCGGGCATCCGAGCTGACGCCTGTCCCAGCGCGAGGCTCGACGCCGAACCGCCGCCCCCTTATCCGTAAGACCAGTCCAGTGCCGACCCGCGGCTGCGTGCCGCGCCGACACAACGAGGTTGCCGTACCTATGCGCCACGCTGAAGGAGCCCGCGGTGAGTGCTGACCAGACGCTTGCCTTCGACCCGGATTGCCACATCTTCAGTGGATGCGGCTTCCCGGCGCCGGGCCTGCACACGTTCATGTACGAGCCCATCGCCACGGTGGGAGGCATCGACATCACCAAGCCGATGCTGCTCGCTCTGCTGGGCTCCATCGTGGTCGTCGGGTTCTTCTGGGCCGCCTTCAACAAGCCCAAGCTGATCCCCGGCAAGATGCAGATGGTCGGCGAGGCCGGTTACGACTTCGTCCGCCGCGGCATCGTCTACGAGATCATCGGCAAGAAGGACGGCGAGAAGTACGTCCCCTTCATGGTGTCGCTGTTCTTCTTCGTCTGGATCATGAACCTCTGGTCGATCATTCCGCTCGCCCAGTTCCCGGTCACCTCGCTGATCGCCTTCCCGGCCGGTCTCGCGCTGATCGTCTACGTGCTCTGGATCTCGCTGACCTTCAAGAAGCACGGCTTCGTCGGCGGCTGGAAGAACATCGTCGGTTACGACAAGTCCCTCGGTGCGATCCTCCCGATGGTCGTCGTCCTCGAGTTCTTCTCGAACCTCATCATCCGGCCCTTCACGCACGCGGTCCGACTGTTCGCGAACATGTTCGCCGGTCACCTGCTGATCGTGATGTTCTCGCTGGCCACCTGGTACCTCATGAACGGCCTGGGCTTCGTCTACGCCGGCGCCTCGTTCGTGATGGTCCTCGTGATGACGGCCTTCGAGCTCTTCATCCAGGCCGTCCAGGCGTACGTCTTCGTCCTCCTGGCCTGCAGCTACGTCCAGGGCGCGCTGGCCGAGCACCACTGAGCCACTCCCGCCCAGGGATCCAGCTAGACCCCCAATCCAACAGTCGTCCGGTGGCCAACCCCCACCGGGTCATTGAAAGAGAAGGAAGTAACGGCATGTCCGCTGCTCTCGACATGGTCAACCTCGCGGCCTCCGCCAAGGAGAACGTCGTCGGCAACGTCGCCTCGATCGGCTACGGCCTGGCCGCGATCGGCCCCGGCGTCGGCGTCGGCATCATCTTCGGTAACGGTACGCAGGCCCTCGCCCGCCAGCCCGAGGCCGCCGGTCTGATCCGCACCAACCAGATCATGGGCTTCGCCTTCTGTGAGGCGCTCGCCCTCATCGGCATCGTCATGGGCTTCGTCTACCAGTAAATCGGACCGACAGCCCACACCTTTTTACGGAAGGCACTGATGTGAACGCTCTGCTTCTTGCGGCGGAGGAGCCCCAGCCTCCTCTGATCCCGCATCTTGACGAGCTCGTCATCGGCCTGATCGCCTTCGTCATCGTCTTCGGCTTCCTCGCCAAGAAGCTCCTCCCGAACATCAACAAGGTTCTGGAAGAGCGTCGGGCGGCCATCGAGGGTGGCATCGAGAAGGCCGAGTCGGCCCAGATCGAGGCCCAGAGTGTGCTGGAGCAGTACAAGGCCCAGCTCGCCGAGGCCCGCCATGAGGCCGCGCGTCTTCGCCAGGAGGCGACGGAGCAGGGCACCGCGATCATCCAGGAGATGAAGGCGGAAGGCCAGCGCCAGCGCGAGGAGATCATCGCGGCCGGTCACACGCAGATCGAGGCCGACCGCAAGGCCGCGGCGACCTCGCTGCGCCAGGACGTGGGCAAGCTCGCCACCGACCTGGCCGGCAAGCTGGTCGGCGAGTCCCTCGAGGACCACGCCCGCCAGAGCCGCACCATCGACCGCTTCCTCGACGAGCTCGAGGAGAAGGCCGAGGCCGTCCGATGAACGGAGCGAGCCGCGAGGCACTGGTCGCCGCGCGCGAGTCTCTCGACGCGCTGACCGACAACACCTCGGTCGACGCCGCGAAGCTCGCGGGCGAGCTGGCCGCGGTCACCGCGCTGCTCGACCGCGAGGTGTCGCTGCGTCGGGTCCTGACCGACCCGGCGCAGGCGGGCGAGGCCAAGGCCGAGCTCGCCGGGCGACTGCTCGGCGGTCAGGTGGGCGGGGAGACCGTCGACCTGGTGTCCGGCATGGTGCGTTCCCGCTGGTCGCAGTCGCGTGACCTGGTCGACTCGGTCGAGGAGCTGGCGAACACCGCCGACCTCACCGCGGCGCAGCAGGCGGGCGCGCTGGACGACGTCGAGGACGAGCTGTTCCGGTTCGGCCGGATCGTCTCCTCCAGCACCGAGCTGCGCTCGGCGCTGACGGACAAGGCCGCCACGGCGTCCGCCAAGGGCGAGCTGCTCCGCAGCCTGCTCGGCGGCAAGGCCAACGCGGTCACCGAGCGTCTGGTCGTCCGTCTCGTGACCCAGCCCCGGGGACGTAGCCTGGAAGCGGGACTCGAGTCCCTCTCCAAGCTCGCCGCGGCGCGCCGGGACCGGATGGTCGCCGTCGTGACCTCGGCGGTGCCGCTGACCGATCAGCAGAAGCAGCGCCTCGGTGCCGTCCTGGCCAAGCTGTACGGCCGCCAGATGCACCTGAACCTGGACGTGGACCCGGCGGTCCTCGGCGGGATCTCGGTGCAGGTCGGCGACGAGGTCATCAACGGGACCATCGCGGAGCGCCTCGACGAGGCGTCCCGGCGGCTGGCCGGCTGACGGCTGCGGCCACCAACTGAACAAGCATGACCAGCGGCCCGGTTGGGCCGTGCACATCGCAGAAGATTCCTGGGGGTCGGCCCCCAGACCCCCAAGAAAACTTCGGGCCCAACAAGGAGAGCAGGGAACCCAGATGGCGGAGCTCACGATCCGGCCGGAGGAGATCCGGGACGCGCTGGAGAACTTCGTCCAGTCGTACCAGCCGGACGCGGCCTCGCGCGAGGAGGTCGGAACGGTCAGCCTGGCCGGCGACGGCATCGCGAAGGTGGAGGGCCTGCCCTCCGCCATGGCGAACGAGCTGCTGAAGTTCGAGGACGGCACCCTCGGTCTCGCCCTCAACCTCGAGGAGCGCGAGATCGGTGCGATCGTCCTCGGCGAGTTCAGCGGTATCGAGGAGGGCCAGCCGGTGCAGCGCACCGGTGAGGTTCTCTCCGTAGGTGTCGGCGAGGGCTACCTCGGCCGCGTCGTCGACCCGCTCGGCAACCCGATCGACGGCCTCGGCGAGATCGCGACCGAGGGCCGCCGCGCCCTCGAGCTGCAGGCCCCGGGCGTCATGGCCCGTAAGTCGGTCCACGAGCCGATGGAGACCGGCTACAAGGCCGTCGACGCCATGACTCCGGTCGGCCGTGGTCAGCGTCAGCTGATCATCGGTGACCGTCAGACCGGCAAGACCGCGCTGGCCGTCGACACGATCATCAACCAGCGTGACAACTGGCGCTCGGGCGACGTGAACAAGCAGGTCCGCTGCATCTACGTCGCCGTCGGCCAGAAGGGCTCCACCATCGCGTCCGTGCGCGGCGCCCTGGAGGAGGCCGGTGCGCTCGAGTACACGACGATCGTCGCCGCCCCGGCGTCCGACCCGGCCGGCTTCAAGTACCTGGCGCCGTACACCGGCTCCGCCATCGGTCAGCACTGGATGTACCAGGGCAAGCACGTCCTGATCGTCTTCGACGACCTGTCGAAGCAGGCCGACGCCTACCGCGCCGTGTCCCTGCTGCTGCGCCGCCCGCCGGGCCGTGAGGCCTACCCGGGTGACGTCTTCTACCTGCACTCGCGTCTGCTCGAGCGCTGCGCGAAGCTCTCGGACGAGCTGGGTGCCGGCTCGATGACCGGTCTGCCGATCGTCGAGACGAAGGCCAACGACGTCTCGGCGTTCATCCCGACCAACGTCATCTCCATCACCGACGGCCAGTGCTTCCTGGAGTCCGACCTGTTCAACGCCGGCCAGCGTCCGGCCCTGAACGTCGGTATCTCGGTCTCCCGTGTCGGTGGCTCCGCCCAGCACAAGGCGATGAAGCAGATCTCCGGTCGCCTCCGTGTCGACCTCGCCCAGTTCCGTGAGCTGGAGGCCTTCGCGGCCTTCGGTTCGGACCTGGACGCGGCCTCGAAGGCGCAGCTGGAGCGCGGTCAGCGCATGGTCGAGCTGCTCAAGCAGGCTCAGTACCAGCCGATGCCCACCGAGAACCAGGTCGTCTCCATCTGGGCCGGCACCACCGGCAAGATGGACGACGTCCCGGTCGTCGACATCCGTCGCTTCGAGGCCGAGCTCCTCGCGTACCTGCGTCAGAACCACGCGGGTCTCATGAGCTCCATCCGCGAGGGCGGCAAGATGTCGGACGACACCCTGCAGTCCGTCGGTGACGCCATCGCGGAGTTCAAGAAGCAGTTCGAGACCTCTGACGGGAAGCTGCTGGGCGACGACGCTTCCGCTGCCGTCAACGTCTCGAAGTGACGACGGAAGGGACCTGACTCATGGGAGCGCAGCTCCGGGTCTACAAGCGTCGCATCAAATCCGTCACCGCGACGAAGAAGATCACCAAGGCGATGGAGATGATCGCCGCCTCGCGCGTCGTCAAGGCGCAGCGCAAGGTGCAGTCCTCGACCCCGTACGCGATCGAGCTGACCCGCGCGGTCACCGCGGTCGCGACGGGTGCGAACGACAAGCACCCGCTGACCACCGAGGCGGAGAACCCGACCCGTGCCGCGGTCCTGCTCCTCTCGAGCGACCGCGGTCTGGCCGGCGCCTTCAACTCCAACGCCATCAAGGCGGCGGAGGCTCTGACGAGGAAGCTGGAGAGCGAGGGGCGCGAGGTCGACATCTACGTCGTCGGCCGTCGTGGCATCTCGCACTACAACTTCCGTGAGCGCAAGCTGGCCGACTCGTGGACCGGCTTCACGGATCAGCCGGAGTACGCGGACGCCAAGAAGATCGCGGCTCCGCTGATCGAGGCGATCGAGAAGGACACGGCCGAGGGTGGTGTGGACGAGCTCCACATCGTCTACACCGAGTTCGTCTCGATGATGACGCAGACGGCGGTCGAGGCCCGGCTGCTGCCCCTCAGCCTCGACGAGGTGGCGAAGGAGGCGGGCGAGCAGGACACGCTCCGTCCGCTGTACGACTTCGAGCCGTCGGCGGAGGACGTCCTCGACGCCCTTCTGCCGCGCTACGTCGAAAGCCGTATCTACAACGCGCTGCTTCAGTCGGCTGCCTCCAAGCACGCCGCCACGCGCCGTGCGATGAAGTCGGCGACCGACAACGCGGGAGACTTGATCAACAACCTCTCCCGACTTGCCAACGCGGCCCGCCAGGCCGAAATCACCCAGGAAATCAGCGAGATCGTCGGTGGCACCGCAGCCCTGGCCGACGCGACCGCGGGGAGTGACAAGTAATGACGACCACTGTTGAGACGGCCGCCGCCACGGGCCGCGTCGCCCGGGTCATCGGCCCGGTCGTCGACGTGGAGTTCCCCGTCGACGCGATGCCGGAGATCTACAACGCGCTGAACGTCGAGGTTCCGGACCCGGCCGAGGAGGGCGCGACCAAGACGCTGACCCTCGAGGTCGCCCAGCACCTCGGTGACGGCATCGTCCGCACCATCTCCATGCAGCCCACCGACGGTCTGGTCCGCCAGGCCCCGGTGACGGACACCGGCACGGGTATCACGGTTCCGGTCGGCGACGTCACCAAGGGCCGTGTGTTCAACACGCTCGGTCAGGTGCTGAACGACGACGCCTCCACGGTCGCCGACGCCCCGCGCTGGACCATCCACCGCAAGGCCCCGGCGTTCGACCAGCTCGAGTCGAAGACCGAGATGTTCGAGACCGGCCTGAAGGTCGTCGACCTTCTCACCCCGTACGTCAAGGGTGGAAAGATCGGTCTGTTCGGTGGTGCCGGTGTCGGCAAGACCGTTCTGATCCAGGAAATGATCGTCCGTGTGGCCAAGCTGCACGACGGTGTGTCGGTCTTCGCGGGCGTCGGCGAGCGCACCCGTGAGGGCAACGACCTCATGGTGGAGATGGAGGAGGCCGGCGTTCTGGACAAGACCGCGCTGGTCTTCGGCCAGATGGACGAGCCCCCGGGCACCCGTCTGCGCGTGGCCCTGGCCGGTCTGACCATGGCGGAGTACTTCCGCGATGTGCAGAAGCAGGACGTGCTGTTCTTCATCGACAACATCTTCCGCTTCACGCAGGCCGGCTCCGAGGTCTCGACCCTGCTCGGCCGTATGCCCTCCGCCGTGGGTTACCAGCCGAACCTGGCCGACGAGATGGGTCTCCTCCAGGAGCGCATCACCTCGACCCGTGGTCACTCGATCACCTCGATGCAGGCGATCTACGTCCCCGCGGACGACCTGACCGACCCGGCTCCGGCCACCACCTTCGCCCACCTCGACGCGACGACGGTTCTCTCCCGTCCGATCTCCGAGAAGGGCATCTACCCGGCCGTGGACCCGCTGGACTCCACGTCCCGGATCCTGGACCCGCGCTACATCGCGCAGGACCACTACGACGCCGCCATGCGCGTCAAGGGCATCCTGCAGAAGTACAAGGACCTCCAGGACATCATCGCGATCCTCGGTATCGACGAGCTGAGCGAGGAGGACAAGCTCGTTGTCCACCGCGCCCGGCGTGTCGAGCGCTTCCTGTCCCAGAACACCCACGCGGCGAAGCAGTTCACCGGTGTGGACGGTTCGGACGTTCCGCTCGACGAGTCGATCTCCGCGTTCAACGCGATCTGCGACGGTGAGTACGACCACTTCCCCGAGCAGGCCTTCTTCATGTGCGGTGGCATCGAGGACCTCAAGAAGAACGCCAAGGAACTCGGCGTCTCCTGAGCCCCGTGCTCTCGTGAGGGGGGGCGGGGCATGTCCCGCCCCCCTCTTCACGCCCATTAGAATTGACCCCAACACCCGGCACGACCGCCGGGTGGTGACCCGAGGAGCCACCCTTGGCTGCTGAGCTGCACGTCGAGCTGGTCGCCGCGGACCGGAGTGTCTGGTCCGGCGAGGCCACCCTGGTCATCGCACGTACCACCTCCGGCGACATCGGCGTCATGCCCGGCCACCAGCCGCTGCTCGGTGTGCTGGAGTCGGGCCCGGTGACCATCCGTACCAGCGAGGGCGAGACCGTCGTCGCCGCTGTGCACGGTGGATTCATCTCGTTCGCCGACGACAAGCTGTCTCTGCTCGCGGAGATCGCCGAGCTGGCGGACGAGATCGACGCCCAGCGCGCGGAGCGTGCGCTGGAGCGCGCCAAGTCGGAGTCGGACGCCGCCGCCGAGCGCCGCGCCGATGTCCGGTTGCGTGCGGTAGCGGTCCGCTAGCGGACCGCGCCGAGAGTTGTGCCCTCAGCCGCGGCACGGCTGGAATCATCCAGACCGTGTCGCGGCTGAGGCGATGCAGATGCAGGTCGTATTCGGTTACGCCGGCGATGCCGGTCACGGGACGCAGCGAGGAGGTCGGTGAAGATGTTCCTCGCTCTGCTCCTGAGCGGCCTGGTCGTCGCACTGGTGGTGATCGGGCTCTTCGTCTTCGGCTTGCGCCGCAGGCTGATCCAGCGTGCCGGGGGCACCTTCGACTGCTCCCTGCGCTGGGACATCCCCGAGGAGCAGGACCTTCCCCCTGGCTCCACCGGGGGGACCCCCACCGGCAAGGGCTGGGTGTACGGAGTCGCCCGCTACAGCGGTGACGAGATCGCCTGGTTCCGGGTCTTCTCGTACGCCCCCCGCCCCCGCCGTGTCCTGGAGCGCTCGGCCATCGAGGTCCTGGAGCGCCGGATGCCCGAGGGCGAGGAGGAGCTCGCGCTGCTCTCCGACGCCGTGATCCAGGGCTGTATGCACCGGGGCACGCGGCTGGAGCTGGCGATGAGCGAGGACGCTCTCACCGGCTTTCTCGCCTGGCTCGAAGCGGCACCCCCCGGCCAGCGAGTGAATGTGGCCTGATCGGCCTCTCGCTGGATGGGGGTCCCCCCGGACGAAGTCTGGGGGAGGGTGAATGTGGCCTGATCGGCCTCTCGCTGGATGGGGGTCCCCCCGGACGAAGTCTGGGGGAGGGTGAATGTGGCCTGATCGGCCCCCGTTGGTTGGGGGTGCCCCCGGGCGGAGCCTGGGGAGAATGCGGCCTGACGTACGCGAACGACGGCGGGGACGGTGTGCTGCACCGTCCCCGCCGCGTCTTTCCGGGCTAGTTCAGCCCGCTGTTGATGGCTCCCACCAGCTCGCCGTTGCCGGTGTCACCGCTGAACTCCCAGAAGAACGCGCCGCCCAGGCCCTGGTTCTTCGCCCAGCTCATCTTGGACGTGACCGTGGCCGGGGTGTCGTAGCTCCACCAGTTGGAACCGCAGTGCGCGTACGCCGTTCCGGCCACCGTGCCGCTGGCCGGGCAGGAGTTCCGCAGGACCTTGTAGTCCTCGATGCCCTGCTCGTACGTGCCGGCCGCCGGGCCCGTCGCCGTGCCGCCCGGGGCGGACTGGGTGACGCCCGTCCAGCCGCGGCCGTAGAAGCCGATGCCGAGCAGCAGCTTGTCGGCCGGGACGCCCTTCGCCTTGAACTTGGCGATCGCCTCGGCGGAGTTGAAGCCCGCCTGCGGGATGCCGGCGTACGAGGTGAGCGGGGAGTGCGGGGCCGTCGGTCCCTGCGCCGCCCAGGCGCCGAAGAAGTCGTACGTCATCACGTTGAACCAGTTCATGTACGGCGCGGCGCCGGCGTAGTCGGCGGCGTCGATCTTGCCGCCCGAGGACGCGTCGGCCGTGACCGCCGCCGTGACCAGGGCGTTGCTGCCGAACTTGGCACGCATGGCCTGCATCATGTTCTTGAACGAGGCCGGGCCGCTGGTGTCGCAGGACAGACCGCAGGCGTTCGGGTACTCCCAGTCCAGGTCGATGCCGTCGAAGACATCGGCCCAGCGCGGGTCCTCGACCAGGTCGTAGCAGGACTGCGCGAAGGCGGTCGGGTTCTGCACGGCCTGGCCGAAGCCGCCGGACCAGGTCCAGCCGCCGAAGGACCACAGCACCTTGATGTGCGGGTAGGCCTTCTTCAGCTTGCGCAGCTGGTTGAAGTTGCCGCGCAGCGGCTGGTCCCAGGTGTCGGCGACGCCGTCGACCGACTGGCCGGCGGTGTAGGCCTTGTCGTAGTCCGCGTAGGCGTCGCCGATCGTGCACTTGCCGCCGGTCACGTTGCCGAAGGCGTAGTTGATGTGCGTGATCTTGGAGGCGGAGCCGGACGTCACGATGTTCTTGACGTGGTAGTTCCGGCCGTAGACACCCCAGTTGGTGAAGTAGCCCAGCTTCACGGTGTCACCCGGCGGCGGCGGGTCGTCGCCGCCCGTGGTGCGGACGTTCGCGGCGCCGCTGGCGGGGCCGGTCTGGTCGATGGTGTCGCGGGCGACGACCGTGTAGGCGTAGTCGGTGCCGGCGGTCAGTCCGGTGTTCGTGTACGTGAGTCCGGTGACCGTGGCGATCGTGGCGCCGTCGCGCTTGACGTCGTAGTTCTTGACGCCCTTGTCGTCCGTGGCGGCGGTCCAGGTCAGCTTGACCGAGGTGTCGGTGATGTCGGAGGCGACCGGTGTGCCGGGCGCGGAGGGCGCGTTGTCGCCGGGCTGGCTGCCGCCGTCGCAGGAGCCGCCGTTGACCTTGCAGCCGCTCGGCGCGCCGGAGCCGGAGCCGTTGAAGCCGAAGGAGATGGAGGCGCCCGGGGCGAGGGTGCCGTTCCAGCCGACGTTCTTGGCGGTCCAGTGGGTGCCGGAGCTGGTGACGGTGGCGTCCCAGGCGGAGGTGACCGCGGTGCCGGCGGGGTAGTCCCACTCGACGGTCCAGGAGGAGAGGGTCGTGGTGCCGGTGTTCTTCACCGTCCACTTGCCCTCGAAACCGGAGCCCCAGTCGGAGACCTTGGTGTACGTGGCGGTGGCCGCCGTGGCGGCTTCGGCGGGTGCGGCGAGCCCGACCATGGCGGCCAGGGGCAGGATCAGGGCGGTGAGACCGGCGGCGGCCCGGTGTCTGAACCCTGTTCTGCGCGTCGGTGCTTGAGTGCTCAACGGTGCTCCTCAAGTTGCGGACGGACGAACGAGAGATGGGGGTGGTCCGTGAAGTGCGCGCGCCCCGCGAGCGTAGAAAGGTCTGGACCAACCGTCAAGAGGTCCAGACCAACGTCGACGAGTGTCGTTCAGACACCCAACTCCCGTGCGAGAACCGCAGCTTGGGCTCTGCTGCGGACGCCCAGCTTGCCCAGCACCTTGCTGACGTGCGTCTTCACCGTCGCCTCCGCCATGTCCAGCCGTTCCGCGACCTCCGCGTTCGACAGTCCCTTGGCCAGCGCCGCCAGCACCTCGCGCTCCCGGGGCGTCAACGCGTCCAGCACGGCGGGGTCCGCCGCGCTCCGTGTGGACGCCGGCCCGCGCGGGGACGCGAACTCGGCGATCAGCCGCCGCGTCACGGCCGGGGCGATCAGGCCCTCCCCGCGCGCCACCGTCCGTACCGCCTCGATCAGGTCCTTCGCGTCGGCGTTCTTCAGCAGAAAGCCCGCCGCCCCGGCCCGCAGCGCCCCGAACACGTACTCGTCCAGATCGAAGGTGGTCAGTACGAGCACATCGGCCAGCCCCTCCGAGACGACGAGGCCGGTCGCCGTCACCCCGTCCATCCTCGGCATCTGGATGTCCATCAGGACCAGATCGGGGCGCAGCTCCCGGGCCAGCTCCACCGCGCGCTCGCCGTCGGCCGCCTCCCCGACCACCTCGATGTCCGGCGCGCTGCCCAGGATCAGGACGAGCCCCGCCCGGACAGCGCTCTGATCCTCGGCCACGATCACCCGTACCATGCGGTCGGCTCCTTGTCGTTCGTCCCGACGGGCAGGACAGCCCGCACCCGCCATTCTTTCCGTCCGCCGTCCGAGGTGACCGGACCGGCCTCGAACTCCCCGTCGAGCAGCGCCACCCGCTCCCGCATCCCCACCAGACCCGCTCCCGAGCCGGGGGCGCGGGGCCCGGGCTGCCCGCCGAGCACACTGGTCACGCCCACCGTGAGGGCGCCGTCCGCGCGGCGGCCGAGTTCCACCCGTACCGCCCCCGGCGCCGCGTGCTTCAGGGCGTTCGTCAGTGACTCCTGCACGATCCGGTACGCGGCGAGCCCGACCGGGGCCGGCATCGCCTCGTCGTCCCCGGCCCGGGTGTCGTCGACCGTGAACGTCAGCCCGCTGCTCCGCCCGTTCGCCGCGGCCTGGGCCACCAGCGCGTCCAGGCCGTCCAGGGTGGGCGCGGCCGCCGGCTGCACGTCCCCGCTGCTGTCGCGGAGCAGTCCGATCAGCCGCCGCATCTCCGCGAGACCCTCCACGCTGTTCTCCCGGATCACCGTCAGCGCCTGCCGGGTGGTCCCCGGCTCGTCGAGCGACAGCGCGGCCGTGGAGTGGATCGCGATGGCGGAGAGATGGTTGGCGACCATGTCGTGCAGCTCCCGCGCCATCCGGGCGCGCTCTGCCACGACGGCCTGACTCCGGTCCATCTCGGCGAGCAGCGCGGTCTGCTCGGCCCGGAGACGGGCGGCGTCGGCGGCCTGACGGTGGTTGCGCACGACGGCTCCGGTGACGGCGGGCAGGAACGACACCATGCCCGTGATCAGGCCGACCATCAAGGCGATCGCGTTCTGCCACCAGACGAGGAAGCCGATCGTCACGCCGATCGTGATCAGCCCGGTCGTGTACGGGATGCGCCGGGCGGCGGACGGCGGCCCGTAGACCACGGCCGCGTAGACCAGATCCGTGAACATCAGCACGGTCACGAGGGTGCCGTAGGTGAACTGGTCCGCCACGAGCGCGACCGTGCCGACGACCAGGGCGGTCTGCGGCAACGTGCGCCGCACGGCCTCCATCGAGGCCATCACGACGAGCGGGACCAGGGTCGCCCACCGCGCGGTGATCAGCCGGTCTGTCTGGGTGTGCAGCCCGTAGGACCACATCAGCAGGCCGACGGCGAGGCCGCCGACGGCGATGAGCAGATCGACGCGGTGCGGTCGGGGGAGTGTCACGGTCCCATCCAACACGGCGGTACGGCCCCGGGCCTCGCCACGCGGGCCGATCCGCCCCTCCGCCGAAGGATGTAGTCGTACTTCGTCATCGGCGACGACGATCCGGGCGGAATGCCAAGGGACGCTTGAGGGGAACCGAGAGGGGAGTTCCGCCGTGATCGTCACGCTGATCGTGATCTGCGAGGTCGGCTTCTGGGTACTGCTGGCCGCCGGCCTCGCCACCCGCTATCTACTGAAGATGCCACGGGCGGGCCTGGCGCTGCTGCTGTGCGAGCCGCTCCTGGAGGTCCTGCTGTTCGTCGTGACCGCGATCGATCTGAAGAACGGCGCGGAGCCGAGCTGGCGGCACGGTCTGGCGGCGGTGTACATCGGCTACA
Organism: Streptomyces sp. NPDC057271; assembly: GCF_042668715.1. Classification (NCBI taxonomy): domain Bacteria; kingdom Bacillati; phylum Actinomycetota; class Actinomycetes; order Kitasatosporales; family Streptomycetaceae; genus Streptomyces; species Streptomyces sp. NPDC057271. Next base: position 20,964 of record NZ_JBHUYJ010000017.1, on the reverse strand, counting down.
CCGTCGGCCACGGCCACCGCACCGTGAAGTGGCTCGACGGCCACGCCGCCCACCGCCTGGGCGGCGCGCCGCCGCCGGTCGGCCCGCCGCGCTACGGCAGGGCGCGCGCCCGTCACGAGGGGAAGGTCTGGCTGGGCTCGGTGACCGCGGCGGCGGTCGCGACCGGACTGCTGCTGCTCGCCGTCCGGTACGTCGGCGACACCGGGGACACGCAGTCGCTGAAGGACTGGATCGGCTTCGCCTGGCGGGCGGTCGGCTTCCACGGCCTGTTCGCGCTCAGCTACGTCGTCTGGCCGAGGAAGGCACCGGAGGGAGAGCCGGAGCCATCGCTCCCCGCGCGAGACCGGGACCGGGACCGTGTCTAGCGGTCTCCGCCGGGGACCCGGAGCACGTCCCCGACCTCGATGTTCGCCGTCCTGGCCAGAATGCCGCGTTCCCCGGGGGGCGACCCCCCCCGACCCCCGGCAGGGGCGTGGTCCGGACGTGCGTCTAGCGGTCTCCGCCGGGGACCCAGAGCACGTCCCCGACCTTGTTGTTCGCCGTCCTGGCCAGAATGAAGAGCAGGTCCGAGAGACGGTTGAGGTAGGTCGCCGTCAGGGCGTTCATGGTCTCGCCGTGGACCTCCAGCGCCGCCCACGTCGAGCGCTCGGCGCGGCGGACCACCGTGCACGCCTGGTGCAGCAGCGCCGCACCGGGCGTGCCGCCCGGCAGGATGAAGGAGCGCAGCTTCTCCAGCTCCTCCAGGAAGCGGTCGCAGTCCGCCTCCAGCTTGTCGACATAGCTCTGCTCCACCCGCAGCGGCGGGTACTTCGGGTCCTCGACCACCGGGGTGGAAAGGTCCGCGCCGACGTCGAACAGGTCGTTCTGGACGCGGACGAGGACCTTCACGACCTCCTCGTCGAGCTGCCCGAGGGCGATGGCCGTACCGATGACGGCATTGGCCTCGTTGGCGTCGGCGTACGCCGAGATCCGCAGATCGGTCTTGGCGGTCCGGCTCATGTCGCCCAGAGCGGTGGTGCCCTGGTCGCCGGTACGGGTGTAGATGCGCGTCAGATTGACCATGAGCCCAGCGTAGTGACGCTCCGGCCCTCCGGAACGCCCGTGTGCCGACCGTCACGGCGAGCGCCGCCGGCCCGACGGTCACCTGGACGCCGTGGAGTATGCCCCCGTACGGCGCACCCCCTGGCGTACGCCGTACGGGGGTAGCCGGCCTGTCGCCGGTGTGACGTCCGTCAAACCGGGCGTGACGCGCGTTACTTCACGGTCACATCCCGCCTCCCGCCCGCTAATCTCCGCCGGAGAGTCAGAAGTGAACAGGTGTTGAGGGGTGGAAGACGTGGCCAGGAAGCTCGCCGTCATCGGAGCCGGACTCATGGGGTCGGGAATCGCGCAGGTCTCTGCCCAGGCGGGCTGGGACGTCGTCCTGCGTGACGTCACCGACGCCGCGCTGACCCGGGGCACCGACGGCATCAAGGCGTCGTACGACCGATTCGTCGCCAAGGGCAAGCTGGACGCCGCCGACGCCGAGGCCGCCCTCGGCCGGATCACCGCCACCACCGAACTCGACGCGGTCGCCGACGCCGACATCGTCGTCGAGGCCGTCTTCGAGAAGCTCGAGGTCAAGCACGAGATCTTCCGCTCCCTCGACAAGATCGCCAAGGACGGCGCGGTCCTCGCCTCCAACACCTCCGCCATCCCGATCACCAAGATCGCGGCCGTGACGGAGCGGCCGGAGGCCGTCGTCGGCACCCATTTCTTCTCGCCGGTGCCGATGATGCAGCTCTGCGAGCTCGTCCGCGGCTACAAGACCAGCGACGCCACCCTCGCCGCCGCTCGGGAGTTCGCCGAGTCGGTCGGCAAGACCTGCATCGTCGTCAACCGCGACGTCGCCGGCTTCGTCACCACCCGCCTCATCTCCGCGCTGGTCGTCGAGGCCGCCAAGCTCTACGAGTCGGGCGTCGCCACCGCCGAGGACATCGACATCGCCTGCAAGCTGGGCTTCGGCCACGCCATGGGCCCCCTCGCCACGGCGGACCTCACCGGCATCGACATCCTGGTGAACGCCACGAGCAACATCTACACGGAGTCCCAGGACGAGAAGTTCGCGCCGCCGGAGCTGATGCGCCGGATGGTGGACGCCGGTGACATCGGCCGTAAGAGCGGGCAGGGGTTCTACGAGCACTGATCGCCGGAAATCGATCGGCATTCACCCCACCGGGTGAATTCGGTATCAGTTCGCTTACAAGGCGCAACGCTTCTGCGCCGACGACAGTCAGTTGATGAAAAGACGGAGCACCCTAGGGGAGCGCATATGCACATCAGGGGCGACCATGTCGAGCTGGTCGTCGGGGGCCGCCTCGACGTCCGGAGCGCGGCGGACGCCCGTACGGTCCTGCACTCGGCCGTCGACGACGGAGTCGGCGACCTCGTGCTCGACCTGACCGGTCTCGACTCCTGGGATGCCACCGGGCTCGGGGTCATCATGGGCGCGCACCGCAGGGCCGGCCGCTGCGGACGGCGGCTCGTGCTGCGTGGTGTGCCGCCCCAGATGCAGCGTCTGCTCGTGGCGACCCGGCTGCACCGCATCCTCGCCATCGAGGGCGGCCTCGCCGCGGAGTCGCTGCCCCGCGTCTGACCCGCGCCCCGCGCGCGGGCGGGGCGGGGCGGGGCGGGGGCGGACCGCGGCGCGAATCGACGCCGTACCGGCTGTGAAGCCGCTGTGAGAAACCGGCGTCCCGGGCCAATCCTTAGCGGACCGTGACGTCTTGGGCGGGGTGGCACCCCGCCTGTTCCCGGATACTCGTGGAACGTCTAGGGTTCGGTCGCCCGCACATTGACGAACCCACCCGGCGGGCACCGGACCAGAAGCGACAGCGCGCGTGCAGATCGGCCGGAGGGGCTTTCCGTACGCACCGCTTTTGGGGGGCTTGAATCATGGACCCGATGAACCGGGAGCCGGAAGAGCACGGCTACGACCACGAAGGCGACGACGTCCGCGGTGGCCTCCTGCCCGAACGCGGCCCGGCCACACCCGCCCGCGTCCGCACCGCCCGCGTCGTCTCGGGCGACCTGCTGCTGACCGTCAACCCCGTCGACGGCAGCGAGATCGAGGCCTGCCCACCGGGAGAAGAGCCCGAGCCGCCCCGCCGCCGCACCGCCCAGGAGCGTGCCGAGGCCGCGCGCGCGGCCACCCCGCCCGTACCGCCCGGCCCCGCCGCCCCGCCGCTGCCCCTTCTCGAACGGCAGGAGGAACACGAGCGGCTCGTGCAGCTCCTCGGCCGCGGCCGCTCCGTCCGGGTCACCGGCCCCGCCGGCTCCGGCCGCACCGCACTCCTCGACGCCGTCGCCGCCGACTGCGCCGACCTCGCACCGGACGGTGTCGTACGGCTCTCCGGGCACCACCGCACCGCCACCGAGCTGCTGTACGAACTCCACGCCACGGTCCAGCACGCCCCGGACCACCGGCCGGACCGCGCCGGCCTGCTCGCCCTGGTCCACGACATCGGCGCCGTCGTGGTCGTCGACGACCTGGAGCTCGGCGGCGCCGCGCTCGACGAACTCCTCGCCGCCGCCCCCGAATGCGCCTTCCTGCTCGCCGCGACCCCCGACGTCCCGGCCCCCTCTCCCGACGCCCACCTCGAAGAGGTCGCGCTCGCCGGGCTCGGCCGCGCCGCCTCCCTCGCGCTCCTGGAGCGCGCCGTCGACCGGTCGCTCACCGACGACGAGGCCAACTGGGCCGGCGACCTCTGGTTCGAGTCCGAGGGCCTGCCGCTGCGCTTCGTCCAGGCCGGCGCCCTCCTCCGGCAGCGCGACCGGCTCCGGGTCACCCCGGCCGAGTTCGACGCGTTCGGGGCCCAGGAGGAGACCGTCCCCGCCGAGTTCGACGCCTTCGGCGCCCTCGACGACGCCTTCGGACCGAGCGCGGACGGTTCCACGACCCCGGCCCCGCAGGACTCCGTCGACGTCGAGCTGCGCGAGATACCCCTGCCCAGCCTCGGCGAGGGCGCGGCTCCGGCCGCCCTGCTCGCCTCCCGGCTCAGCCGCTCCGCCCAGGACACCCTGCGGTTCGCCGTCGCCCTCGGTGGCGAGGTGCCGCACCAGGCCCACCTGCCCGCCCTCGTCGGCGACACCCACGCGGACGCCGCCCTCGGCGAACTCATGGCCTGCGGACTGCTGACCCCGGTCGGCACCCGCTACCGCCTCGCCGCCGGCATCCTCACCCAGCTCGTCGCCCACGGGTACGACGAGGACGCCACCGCTCGCGCCCACACCGTCGCCCAGCACTACGCATGGTGGGCCGGACACCCCTCGGTCACCCCCGCCCGCGCGGCAGCCGAGTCCGACGCCGTCCTCGCCGCCCTGGCCGCGCTCGTGCCCGGTTCGGACCCCGAACACCCCGCCACCGCCGTCCTGCTCGCCCGCAGCGCCGCCCCGGCCTTCGCCGCGGGACTGCACTGGGGCGCCTGGGAGCGGGTGCTGCGCGGCGGCCAGGAGGCCGCCCGGCTGGTCGGCGAGGTCGCCGAAGAGGCCTACTTCCACCACGAGTTGGGCATTCTCGCGCTCTGCGCCGGAAACCTGGAGCGGGCCCGCGCCGAACTGGAGGCGTCCGTCGGCATGCGCGGCGTCCTCGCCGACAAGCGCGGCACCGTCGCCGGACGCCGAGCCCTCGCCCTGGTCGCCGACCGCAGCGGTGGGCCGCTGGGCGGCGACGGCGCGCCGCCCGCCGTGCGCCCGGAGGAGTCCGTCTCCCCGCCGCGCGGCATCCCCAAGGCCGTCGCCCCGCCCGCCGTGCCCCGCCCCGTCGTCCCGCGTTCCGCCGCCGCGGCCAAGACCGCCCCGATCCCCGCCGCCCCGACCCCCGCCTCCCGGATCCCCGCCTCCCCGATCCCCGCCTTCCCGGACTTCGCCGACGAGGGCCCGACCCTCATCTCCCGCCCGGACACCCGGCCGGGCGAGCAGGGTCCGAAGCGGGGCGGCCGTTTCGGCATCGTCGCCGGGGCCCGCCGTAACCTGGTCGCGGTCGGCACGGGAGCGCTCCTGGCCGCCGTGCTCGGCACGGTCGTGACCATCGGGGCCACCTCGGGCGAAGCCCAGGATCCGGGCACCGGGCGGGTCACCTCCGACCGTACGGCCGACGAGGAGAACGGCGACGAGATCCTCGACGCCGACGAGCCGACCGAGGGCACCGCGGACCGCCCCTCGGACAGCGCCTCCCCCACGCGGTCGGGATCGGCGAGCCCGAGCACGCCCGGCACCTCGGGCACCCCGTCCGCGCCGGCGTCCGGTACGCCGAGCGCGTCGACGTCCCCCACGACGGGGACCCCGTCGACGACGCCTCCGCGACCGACGACGAGCCCGACACGGACGACGTCGCCGAAGCCGACCCCGTCCACCAAGCCGCCGACGACCGAGCCCACGGACCCGCCGACGACCGAGCCGTCGACCACGCCTTCCACGACGCCGTCGACCACACCGACGACCGGGGGCGAGAGCAGCCCCAGCAACTCGGCCTCCGGCGACTCCACCGGTACACCGGCCTGACACGACGACGGCCCCGGGGGGGTTTGCCGCCACCAAGGGAGCCGACGGACCCGTACGTTTTGGAGAAGTCTTAGAACCGACGCAATTTTTTTTTTTCGAGTTCGCGCATTTCGCCATCATCGAGGAACACCGCGTCGAC